>NZ_JAVETM010000075.1:0-7659 GCF_034006065.1 Desulfobotulus sp.
ATCATCTCTCAATCCATAACGTCTTGTCATTGAAGGGTCCTCCCACAGCCCATCAACAGAAAAGCACAAAAACACCTCGTTGTGAATCCGGAAAATTGTCAGCTGCACAATTGATGACACGCCCTAATATGGTAGGGGTGCGTTCAGCGTCCTCCCGTTTCGTCTCTGGCGGACGAGGTTGCAAACCCAATCGGACAATGTGCGCTCATTCGGCACGGTTCAAGCTTATCATAAAAAGATCGGTCCCCGCATGAAACCCTTTTGGATCTACATTCTTCGTTGCCGTGATGGAAGTTATTACACCGGACACACGGACGATCTTGAACGCCGTCTGGCACAGCACGAGTCCGGAGAAATTCCAGATTGTTACACGTTTTCACGCCGTCCGGCGCAATTTGTCTTTTCGCAATCTTTCACAACTCGTGAAGAGGCACTCGCCGCTGAACGGCAAATCAAGGGCTGGAGCCGAAAAAAGAAGGAGGCGATGATGCGCGGAGATTGGGAGGAAGTGTCAAGGTTGGCCCGAGCCTCTTCAAATCACCCTTCGACAGGCTCAGGGTGAACGGACTGAAGGATGGATTGCCCTTTGTCTCCCTCACACCGTTCACGGTGAGCCTGTCGAACCGTGAGCAAAAGCAAAAGGGGTGATCTTTGTTTTTTTTCGACTCACCCTTCGACAGGCTCAGGGTGAACGGACTGAAGGATGGATTGCCCTTTGTCTCCCTCACACCGTTCACGGTGAGCCTGTCGAACCGTGAGCAAAAGCAAAAGAGGTGATCTTTGTTTTTTTTCGACTCACCCTTCGACAGGCTCCGTTTACCCTTCGACAAGCTCAGGGTGAACGGTTGAAGGATGGATTAGCCCTTTGTCTCCCTCATACCGTTCACGGTGAGCCTGTCGAACCGTGAGTAAAAGCAAAAGGGGTGATCTTTGTTTTTTTTCGACTCACCCTTCGACAGGCTCCGTTTACCCTTCGACAAGCTCAGGGTGAACGGTTGAAGGATGGATTAGCCCTCTGTTTCCCTCACACCGTTCACGGTGAGCCTGTCGAACCGTGAGCAAAAGCAAAAGGGGGGCTGTTCCAGACCCGTTTTTTATCGGATCCGGTTTTTCAAGAAAGTTTTGTAGAAAGTGGGGGCCAGCGCAAGCATCAAGGTCAGGGTCTCCCGATGATCGGGCGCAACCTCTTGAAGAAGATTGAGGCAGGTCAGGGCGGCATCCGTATTGCCGCTTGCAAGATGATATTGGCCCGTTATTCCATAAAAAGTGGCAACCTCTGAAACATGGAAGGTATCCCGATCCGGATACAGCATTTTCAGGTCAAACTTATCCAGTATCTTCGGTATTTCTTCAAGATTTCCGTCCCGCAGGCAGATTGAGACATAGTTCATCCTTGCAAAGAGATAGTCCGGATGTTTCAGAAAGCTTTCTTTGGCAAGGGCATCGGCTTCTTCCTTCTGACCGACGGCAGAAAGGGCTGCGGATAACCAGTTGCTGATCTCACGAACCTCCGGGTATTTTTCTTTCAGCTCCTTCAGTCTTGGGATGGCTTTCTGTGGCTGTTCTTTGGCCATGCCCAGGAGCGCTTCCCTTTCTTTTTCAATCTCTTCCGGAAAGGGCCTTGCCCGCTTGATGGCTTCTTCTGTGATCTTGAAGGATGAACGCATGACGCCTTTGGGAAGCTTTTTTTTATTCGCAAGAGCAGCCCGTTTTGAGGCTTTGGTTTTTTTCGGTTTTTTCATGTCCGGAACCCTCCCATAGGAAAGTGTACTGCCACAGGTGACGGAAGTAAGGGCGGGTAAAAGAGACTTTCCTTTCTGCAGCCCCCCGTTTCATTATCAAGAACCTTTCTTATCGGTCTTTTTCCCGAAAGACAACGGTCGGGCTTTTTTATGAGATGACAGCTTTTTTGTTTTTTCAGGCGGATACAGAAAAACCGGCGCAGGGAAGTTTTTCCCGCTGCGCCGGTTCTTTTTCAGTGTCTGTAGAAGGTGCGTTTATTCGCCGGAGGCTTCCGGAATGGTCAGAGGCTCCGACCAGGGGGACCAGGCAAAGGTTTCATCCCGGTAGCGTACACGGGCAAAGCCGGGGGTCTGAAAAAGATTCTTTTTCACCTGGTAACGGGTGATGTCCACGCCTTCCTGAATGTTGTCTCCATGCCAGATGTTCTCGCTGCGGGTGGCATTGCCCCAGATCTGTACGGGATGGGAAAATGCCGCATCTCCGGAGAGCTGCCAGTGGGTTTCCAGATGACGGTCTTCCCCTGTTTCCCCGGCAAAGGCGGAAGCCTTAAGAAGGATATCGCCCGTTTCCGTTCTGAAGGCTTCCTGCATGAGGGGCTGTTCGGGGCCTTGCCCGCGGAGGGGAAGCAGGAAGGTGTCGGAAAGGGTGTCGTCGCTGAACCCATGGGAGATAATGCCGTTGCCGCCACTTCTGCGGACAAGGCGCAGGGAAGCCTCCTCCCCTCCCCTCACTTCCACCATCACATATCCGTAGGTGTCTTCACTCTTCTGAATCTCTTCATAGTCGATCTGTTCGTACTCGCCCCAGTAGTCAATGTGCCCTGCCGTTGTGGCCACATTCACCCAGAGATGGGAAACATCCCGGCTCTGGCCACGGGAGTAGCCATGGGTGTGTCCGTAAAAGTGCAGGCTGGGCTTGGCGGCTTCCCTTGTGAAGGTTTCCAGACGCTTCACGTAGTCACAGGCCCTGCGGCTGTTGCCAACGGGCCAGAGTTCGGACTTGCAGGGATGATGGAACTGGGCCAGCACGAAATCCGTGGACGGGCTGAACGCCGCTGCATCCAGTTCCCGCTCCAGCCACTTTCTCTGGAAGATATCCGTGATATCGGGCAGGTTTTCCGCATCCACGGAAAGGTTGGTGTCCAGGGTGAGGATGCGCAGGTTGAGGAGGTCCTTGGCGTAGAAAAAACCTTCCTCCGTGAGCGGGGCGCTGCCGTCGGGGAGCATGTCAAAATAGGCGGCAAAGAAAAAGGGAAGCTGATCATGATTGCCGATGGCGGGCAGCACCGGCACCCTGGAGATGAGAGGCTGAAGGTTTGGGAAAAAATCCTTTGTCCACTGGGATTTGATGCTGCCCGAGGTCACAAGATCGCCTGTGATGAGCAAAGCCCGTATTTCCGATGCGGCCCTGTCCGCATCCCCCTGGGCTTCCACGCGGAGAATGCCGTTTGTGATGGTATCCCGCAGCCTTTCCGGGTGGTCGCCCTGGGTATCGCTGATGGCGATGATCTTCACCCTGTCCACCCCATCCGCTGCCGTCGGCCAGGTGCGGAAGCGGTAGGTATCGCTTTTCCGGGTCGGGGTTTCAATGCGGTATTCATATTCCGTATCCGAAAGCAGCCCTTTTATCCTTGCCCTGTGCAGGGTGGGAAGCAGGGGAAGGCGTTCCGGCCGGATTTCCTCAAATTTTTCCCTGCCGACCTGCCGGTAAAGGACTTTTGGCAGAACACAGTGGGCTTCGAACATCACGGTCATGGTGTCCGTATCCGGATGCACAAGGTAGGGCTCTACAATAAAATCCATGTTCTTTTTTCCGAAAAAAGCGGCATGGGCGGGCATTCCAAGGCCAGAGAGCATGAACACTCCCAGCAGCAGCCCGATGGCATGGCGGTATCCGATGGTATGCAACATTCTGTCCTCCTTTATGGATCAGCGCGCAGGAAAATTGACGTAAATGGGGTTGGTGACGGCCTTCACCCGGCCATGCAGCAGCCGGTTTGAAAGCAGGTTCTCAGGTCTTCCGAGCAGTTCCGCCCGGTAGTGGGTGCGGCCCTTTGGATCTGGCGTTTCGGTGAAGGAGACCGATGCTGCGCCGCCGCTTAAAAGCCAGGCCCTATGGAGCAGACCGTTTTTGAAAACGGAGACCAGATAGGTGTCCTTTCTGGAAAGAAGGGAGGCGAGGGCCTTGAGATCCACTTCGCCTGAGGCAAGGGCCAGCAGGTTTTTCACGTCAAGGGCCTCCACACGGGGACGGGCCAGCCATCCGGAAGGTTCCGGATTGTGGATCTCCAGCCGGAAGGTGATGGGGTTATCGCCGGTCTGTATGAGATTATCGCCCACAAGGGTTTCAAAGAGGCCGTCTCCGTCGCGATCTGCAACAAAATCAAGTCTTTCCTTGTCCGGTGCGTGGCTGATGGACACATGCCCCTTCCGGATGGCCGCCAGAATGGCTTCCGACGATTTTTCCTCCGCATAGACCCAGGTGGTGGGATTGCCGAGACCAAAGAGGGAGGCTTCCACCTTTGCCGCAAGGCCGGATGCGTATGCAGAAAGCTTGTGGGTGTCCGACCCGCCCACAGCGGTGAGGCGGCGGCCCTGAATCAGCTGGGCATCCCAGAAGGGATGGCTGGCCCAGGCGTTGAAGTTGGGAAGGCGATACATGCTGTTCCATACCTCCACCGTATCCACCAGGTGATCCACACCATATTTCCAGGGGCAGCAGAACACCGCCGCAGGATGGTTGATGGAAAAAAGGGCCTGTCCCCGGTGCGCTCCGTAAAGGGCCGCCGTGGCATCCAGCGCGTCATTGGCCTGCCACAGGGGGCCATAGTCAAAGGGTTCTGCGGCCCAGACATTGGCGTGCCCCTTTGAAGATGTCCACTCCACGCCGTAAAGGAGCTGCATGCTGCCGGACACATGGTCCCGGTCTTCCCAGTGGGGAGGCTTGAGGCCTTCATAACGGCCCCTTTCAAAAAGGTGGCTGTCGTGATCCGTCAGGCTGAAAAAATCAAACCCTCTGGCTTCGGCTTCCCGGATCACCGCAGCCACCGGGGCGTTGCCGTCGCTGTAAAGGGAATGGGCATGGAGATCCCCTTTCAGCCACAGGCCTTTTCCATGGCTGCCCTTCTCTTCTGAAATCCACTGGTTCATGAGAAGAAAGAGATCCGTGTTGTCGATGTACTCTCCCGTGAAATCCGGATCAAAGCCTGCGATGAGCCCTGCAAAATAGCTGTCCCTGCCGTCCACAAGGCTTTTCAGCAGGCCGGAAACCCCTTCTCCTTTCACGTACAGGGGTACGGGCAGATTGCTGTGACCATCGGCGTGAAAGACCATCTCCGGCATGTTCCCGGCCCCGCGATCCTGCACCGGCGTAAAGGTACGGCTTTCCGATCCCCAGAGGTAACCGCACTCATGGTCGGCGGTCACGATGAGAAGGGTCTCCTCCCAGCTGCTGTGGGTTTCCACCCAGTCCGCCACGGCGGCAACGGCCTCGTTGAAATCCCGCTGTTCTTCTATCAGCCGTCCTTTTTCGTTGCTGTGGGCCGCCCAGTCCACAGCCCCCCCTTCCACCATGAGAAAAAAGTTCTTCCCGTTTGCGGAAAGGGCGTTCAGGGCACCCCTACTCATCACGGCAAGGCTTGGGGTTTCAGGGTTGGGGGTGGATCTGTCCACAAGCTGCCGGTCGCCGGATCGCGCTTGTTGGAGGGTGGTGGCGGCCCTTGCAAGCCCCAGGACTTTGGTATGGATCTGATCGCCCCTGGCCAGAGCCTCAAAATCTGCTTTGGCATCCATGAAATGCCAGATGCGACCATCCTTGCCGAAAAGACCTTCTTCACTGGTCAGCTGCTGAAAGACCCCTTCGCCGCCCACGTATTTATATTCCTGGCCTGAAATTTTCAGATTGCCATTGTTGTCGTACAGGGGATGGCCTGCGCCCATGAGCACATCCAGGTCACTGGCGTACAGCATTTCCCGGGCGATTTTTTCGTAGCTGTTTCGCGAAAGCTCATGGGCCACCATGCCAGCGGGCGTGGCGTGGCTGATGGGAACCGAGGTGACAAGACCCGTGGCCATGCCCTGTCCGGCGGCGGTTTCCACCATGTTTTTCATGGGAAGGCTTCCGGGATTCATGCCCACCATGCCGGGGATGGTCTTCACCCCTGTTCCCATGGCCGTTGAGGCAGCTGCGGAATCCGTGGGGTTGAGGGTGTGGGAACCAAAAACCTTCCACCCGATCTCGGGTCTGTAATCACCGAGAACACTGTAGGTGGTCATCATGTACTTTTCGGGAAAGGCCGCATACACGGGCTTTTCCCCATGGTAGTAATCCGTGGCCATGACGGTGCTGAAACCCATACCGTCGCTGACCATAAGGATTACGTTTTTTGCCGCCACCGGAGCGGCCAGGAGCAGGGCCAGACAGAGGACAAGGGCCTGCATACGAAGGTGTTTCAACATCTTTTCCTCCATGAAGAAGCATGTGAATGAAATGGAAAATATCTAAAACGGAAGGCTGAAAAACCAGGGAATGCGCCAATGTTTAGGAATAAAAGGATTCGGTTCGTGTGAGGAGGGGGTTAGACTTTTTTTATGCAAAAAAACTGAGTTGGGGTTGGATTTGCCTTGGCATGGCAGGCGCACGAACAGCCCCTGAAGTTAAGTAAGGGCTGTTCCATATCATATGCCTTAAAAAGCGTGGTGATAATCAAATATAGTGTTACTGGCAAAATGTTCCGATACAAATCCGGATCTGCACAGCAGACAAAAAACTCGGACAGAGTGTATCTTTTTCATGTGGAATGCCGTCTAAGCGGTAAAAGGCCCAAGTTTTTACCGCAGTTCACATGACAACACTGATACAGGAGTAAAAATGGCAGACACGATATGCTGCAACAACGACCATGACAAAACAAAACCTGAATATGAAACAGTAGCCGTTAAGAAAACAGGTAAAACCTGCCAGATGTGCGAAAATTATTCAAAGGAAAATCAAAATAAACAGGTTGCCATCATGTGCTGTGAAGGTGCATGTCTCAGGGGAGAAATCGCGAGACAGGCCGCCAATATTCTCTGCCATAGGCTCGTACCCGACAAGACTGTCCGTATCTGTCTCGGCGGGGCTTTCACAAAAAATACAGGGCAAAGGAACCTCGTCAGAAATGCCCAGAAGCTGATCGCACTGGAAGGTTGCTTTCTGGAATGTTCTACGCGCATGATGCAGGGCGTTCTTCCTGGCCTTGCTCCAAAAATCATCATTGCAGATACCCTTTATGATTTTGACAGGCAACTTTTTGGTATCAATGAGATGATGGATGATGAAATCAGAAGTCATGCCCGGACAGTCGCAGATGAGGTAATCAGGCATTTGTGAAACGATTATTTGGTATCCATAGGAAAATCTCAAAGGAAAGAGGCGTCCATCATGGATGAAAACATAAAAATTCTCATTGGAATTGGCGCATCTGTGGCAAGCAACTGCCAGCCGTGTTTTGTTTTTCATGCAGATCAGGCAGAAGAGTTGGGGATTGATGAGGCTGAAGTGATAGAAGCCATTCGTATTGGTTCAAAAATCAAACAGGGAGGAAGCATGTCCATGCTGGAGTTTATCTCAAGATCCATGGGGATTGAATTAAAAGATAATACTTTACACAGCAATGGATGTGCTTGCAGTTAAACTTCAAACCTCATGCTCATCTTCTACAGTTGGGAGACCTTTTTTGTCCAAAATGCCTGTAATTACTATGTCGCATTTTGTAAAAGCCCCAAAAGGTGGTGCCACAGAATTGAAATTTAATATTGTTTTTAAAGAAATTATAGCATAAAAATAAGGTGTCCTTACTGGAGGGGATGCCATGTTTGCCAGAATTAAAAAATCAGGTCGGTATGAGTATCTTCAAATTGTCGAAAATAAAAAGGT
>NZ_JAVETM010000076.1:0-7588 GCF_034006065.1 Desulfobotulus sp.
CGAACTCACCCTGCCGCTTTATCTGCACCACATCCTTTTTTTTCTCTCCTTCTGGAATTTTGAAACAGACTGGTACAGCATCGATTTCACCTTCTGATCCGCCGGAGTTCCCATGACCCGAGCCCGCACCCCCCACGGAGAAAACAAGCGCCGCAAACAGGAGCTTGTGATCATCCTTTTCATTCTCCCCCTGGTGGCTCTCCTCACCTTTGTGGAAACCCGCATGCTGGATTTCGGCGCAGATTTTCCCCTTTCCTACACCCTCCTGATGTTCGGTATCATCAATATCAACCTGCTTTTGCTCCTCCTTCTCATTTTTCTTGTCTTCCGTAACCTCGTCAAACTTTACTACGACCGCAGGGAAAGGATTCCCGGAGCCAAACTCCGCACCCGCCTGCTCATGGCCTTTGTCACCCTCACCCTCCTGCCCACCACAGTGCTTTTCATTTTTTCCATGAACTTCATTTCCACAAGCATCGCCTTCTGGTTCAATGTGCCCGTGGAACAGGCTCTGGAAAACGCCATTTCCGTAGGTCGCCAGCTTTACAGCCGCACCACGGAAGACAACCGCTTTTTCCTCCGTCAGATCTCCGGAGAAATCATCTCCAGGGATCTGATGACCGAAAAAAACCGCCCAAACCTCAGGGCCTATGCCATGGCCCGCATGGAAGGTATTCCCGCAGACACCCTGGACATCCACGGGCCTGACGGATCCCTCCTGTTTTCCTATAAAAATCAGCATATCGACAGCAACCTCCACCCCCTTTCACACGAAACACTCCGCCAGTCCGCAAAGGACGCCGTCACCCGGGATGTGACGGAAATCATTCTCTCGGGCGAGCTGATCCGCACCATCAGCCCCCTTCCCTACGACGCTTCGGAAAAGGAGATCCAGGGCTACCTGGTCATGGGCAAACGCATCCCAGCGCCCCTGATCCACAACCTCGCGGCCATCACCCAGGGCTCCAGCGAATACCAGCAGGTAAAGCTGCTCAAGCAGCCCGTGCAGCAGATCTATTACCTGGCCCTCACCGTTGTGGCCCTTCTCGTGCTTTTCTGCGCCATCTGGTTCGCCTTTTATCTGGCCCGCACCATCACAACCCCCATCATGGAACTGGCCGAAGCCACCCGCCGCATTGCCGAAGGGGACCTTGAGTTTCAGATTGCGCCCGCAGGGGACGATGAAATCGGCATTCTTGTGGATTCCTTCAACCGCATGACCCGGGATCTGCACATGGGCCAGGAGCAGCTTTCCCTCTCCGCCCGCATGCTCCGCCAGCAGAACAGTGAGATTGAAGAAAGACGCCGCTACATTGAAACCATTTTAAAAAATGTTTCCGCAGGGGTGATTTCCTTCAACTCCGCAGGCATTGTCACCACCATCAATCCTTCTGCGGAAAAAATGCTGGGCCTTTGTTCGGAAAATCTCCTGAAAAAGCCCTACAGAAAAGCCATCCCCAAACATTACCGCAAACTGGCCGAAGAATTTGAAAAACGCATACAGACCATGGAAAGCGACATGGAAATCCCCTTAAGTCTCACCGTTTCCGGCCAGCCCAGAAATTTTCTCACGCATTTTTCCGCTCTCATGGATGACGCAGGCAGACGCATGGGCACGGTCATGGTGTTTGACGATGTCACGGAACTGGAAAAGGCCCAGCGCATGGCCGCATGGCGGGAAGTGGCCCGACGCATTGCCCATGAGGTGAAAAATCCCCTGACTCCCCTTTCCCTCTCCGCCCAGAGACTCCGCAGGAAATACAGATCCATGCTCACAGACCCTGTGTTTGATGAATGTACCCGCATCATCGTGGATCATGTGGAAGTGATCCGTAACCTTGTCAACGCCTTTGCCGATTATGCCCGTTTTCCCGCAGCGCGCCTGCGGCCCGAGCACCTGGGCCCCATTGTGGCGGACAGTGTGGCGTCTTTCCGGGAAATGCACCCCCAGATCGGCTTTCACCTGGACATTGAAACCCCGCTTCCGAAAATCGCCCTGGATCCCCAGCAGACCCGGCAACTGGTACTCAACCTCCTGGACAACGCCGCCGCAGCCCTGGAAGATCAGGGGCAGATTTCCGTGGCCCTTTTCAGGCCTGAGAATCTCCATGTGCTGCGCCTTGAAGTGCGGGACACCGGCCCTGGCATTGCCCCGGAAGAAAAAATCCGCCTTTTTGAACCCTATTACTCCACCAAAAGCAGCGGCACAGGGCTTGGCCTTGCCATTGTCAACTCCATTGTGGCGGAACACAGGGCCGCCATTGCCGTTTTGGACAACCTTCCTTCGGGCGCCTGTTTCCGCATTGACTATCCTCTGCAGGATTTTACAACGGCCTGATGCCCAGGCAACAATGCCCTGCGCATAAACGGCTGAGAAGCCTCGCCTTCTTCCTCTTTTTTTCCTGTCTGCGGATTTGCCTTCCGACCCGGCCTTATGCTATTGAGGCCTCAGCCCGGATCCAGCAACGGTCACCCAAGGAGAATCTGCATGTTTCCCACCCTGCTCATTGTGGATGATGAACCCGGTATCCTTCAGACCCTGGGGGGTCTGCTTCAGGACGAAGGCTTTGATATCCGCACCGCGCCCAATGGTTTTGAAGCCCTGAAAAGCATTGAAGAAGATGTGCCGGATCTGGTCCTGCTCGATATCTGGATGCCGGGCATGGACGGCATTGATACCTTAAGGGAAATCCTGCGCATGGAGCCCCACCTGCCTGTGATCATGATCACAGGCCATGGCACCATCGACACCGCAGTCACGGCCACAAAGTCCGGAGCCTTTGATTTCATTGAAAAACCCCTTTCCATTGACAAGGTACTCATCACCATCCACAACGCCCTCAATTTCCGGCGTCTGGAGGAGGAAAACCGTTACCTTAAAAAAAAGAATCTGGACCGCCACGCCATCACCGGCAATTCCAAACCCGTCCAGCAATTGCGCCTTCAGATTTTCCAGGCAGCGCCCAGCCACGCCTCGGTCCTGATTCTCGGAGAAAACGGCACAGGCAAGGAGCTGGTAGCCCGCAGCATCCACCAGCTCAGTGAACGCTCCGAGGAAGCCCTCATCTGCATCAACTGCGCAGCCTTTTCCCCGGACCGCGTTGAAACCGAACTCTTTGGTCAGGAAAAGGAGAACGCGGACACCCCCCGCTACAAGGGCTGTGTGGAAATGGCCCACAGGGGCAGTCTCTTTCTGGATCAGGTGGCGGATCTTCCCCTCGCAGCCCAGGGTCATCTGCTGCGTTTTCTGGAAGACGGCCATTTTCACAGAATTGGCGGAAGCCGGGAAATCCAGGTGGATGTGCGCATCATCGCAGCCACCAACCGGGATCTTCAGCAGGAAATCCGGCTGGGGCATTTCCGGGAAGACCTCTACTACCGCCTGGCCGTCCTGCCCATCCAGGTGCCACCTCTGCGGGAACGCACCCAGGATATCCCCGACCTTGCGGCTCTTTTTCTGGAAGAAGCCGCCATCCGGGGAAAACTTTCGCCCAAAAACCTCAGCCCCGAAGCCCTGGACTGGCTCATCCGCCACGACTGGCCAGGCAATGTGCGGGAGCTGAAGAATCTGATGGAAAGGCTCGCCATCAGCACCGACGCCCCCCGCATCACCCCTGCCATACTCAAGAGCCAGGGGTTTGGCCTGCCCGTCCGCCCCGACCCCATGGCTGCCAGGGACTACAAAACAGCACTGGATCTTTTTTCCAGGATGTATGTCCGAAAACAGCTGGCCATCCATGACCAGGATCCTGAAAAAGCCGCCCTGGCCTGCGGACTGGACCTCAAAACCTTCTCCAGCCTTATGGAAGAGTGAGCATGCGCGTTATTGCAGGCCGCTTCAAGCGCCGCCTCCTCAAAGCGCCTAAGGGCATGGACACCCGCCCCACCAGCGACCGTCTTCGGGAAAGCCTCTTTTCCATTCTGGGCTGGGAGCGCATCCAGGGTGCACGGGTTCTGGATCTTTTTGCAGGCACGGGCGCTCTGGGTATCGAAGCCCTCAGTCGGGGCGCCCTGTATGCCGTTTTCATTGAAAAAAATCCCCAGACCCTGAAGGTACTTCACGAGAACATCCAGAGCCTGGGGCTTAGGCAAGAAACCCGGATCCTGCGCTGGGATATTCAAAAAGACCTGCGCTGCCTGAAAGGAGAAGCGCCCTTTGACCTGATTTTCATGGATCCTCCCTATGGCAGGGGTCTTACGCCCCTGGCCCTTGACCACCTGAAAAAAACCGGCCTGCTCCATGAAACCAGTCTCATGGTCTGCGAGCACACGGAAGAAGACGCCCTGCCCGAACCTGACACGGGCTTTACCCTTCTGGATCTCCGCATCTACGGGAAAACACGGCTTGCCTTTTTTGAACCAGGCCAGGAAAAAGCCCCTGCGACCCAAAGGAACATTGATTTTCTGGATAACATGATTTAAATACTGCCAATCTTTTTATGGGATCTTCCAGATTCCTGAAGCTCCCCTGTGGCAGACCAGGGCCTCAGTAAAATTTTTTTTTAAAATCAGAACGCCGGACCCTGGGTCCCATGCGCACATGCATAACGCTTTCATCCCTACGGAACGCCATGAAAACCATTGCCATCTATCCCGGATCCTTTGACCCCCTCACCAACGGTCATACGGATATCATTGAGCGCGCCTTGAGCCTCTTTGACACCGTCATTGTAGCCATTCTCCACAATCCCAACAAAACCGGACTCTTCACCGTGGAGGAAAGAAAGGAGCTGATCCGCCAAAGCCTTGTGGAATACGAAGATCGCATTGAGGTGGACAGCTTTGACGGGCTTCTTGTGGATTATGCGGAAAAAAAAGGGGCCAAAGCCATCGTCCGGGGCATGCGGGCCATGGGCGACTTTGAAAGCGAATTTCAGATGGCCATGATGAACCGCCGCCTCAACCGTGAGGTACAGACCGTATTCCTCATCACCGGGCTGCGATGGATTTTTACAAGCTCCTCTGTGATCAAGGAAGCCGCCCGCTTTGGCGCGGATATCTCCGGTATGGTCAGCCCTGCGGTGCACCTGCGCCTCAAGGAAAAAATGGAGCAGGCGGGGTATATCAGGCGACAACCCTGACAAGACTCCATCCCCTTTTTTTATGATTCAGATTTCCGCAAAGCCTTTCTTTGCAGCCCATAGGGGCAGGAATGAAAAAATGGACTTATGGCAACTTAACATCTTCTGCAAAGTTGTGGAGCGTAAGAGCTTTTCCAAGGCCGGAAAAGCCGTTCATCTCTCCCAGCCCACCATCAGCAGCCATATCCGCGATCTCGAAAGCCATTTCGGATGCAGGCTCATCGACCGTCTGGGAAAAGAAGCCGTGCCCACCCGCGCAGGCAGTCTTCTGTACCAGCATGCCCGCCGCATACTGCAGCTGAAAGATGAAACCGAAGCCGCCATGGCGGAATTTCAGGGCTCCATCAAGGGCCGTTTTGTGGTGGGCGGCAGCACCATCCCCGGCGCGTACATTCTTCCGCGCCTTGTGGGCGGTTTTGCGGAGCGCTTTCCCGATGTCACCCTTTCCCTTGAAATCGGTGACAGCGAACAGATTCTTGCGGAAACCCTCTCCGGCGGCCTGGAGCTTGGGGTTGTGGGCGCACTCAGCACAGACCGCAGGGCCGAGCAGATCCGCCTCATGGAAGATGTGATGTGCCTTGTGGTTCCCCCCCGCCACCCCTGGGCGGGCCGGGAAAGCATGGATTTGGAAAGCCTGAAGAAAGAACCCTTCATTCTGCGGGAAAGGGGTTCCGGAACCCGGCAGGCCATTGCAGGCCATCTGAAAGCCTTGGGACTTTCCATTGATGATTTTCGCATTGTGGCGGAAATGGGCAATACCCAGGCCGTGATTCAGGGCATCAAAAGCGGTCTTGGGGTTTCCATCCTCTCTCCTGTGGCCGTGGAAGAAGAGCTGGCCTCGGGCCGTCTTTTTGCCCTGAAGGTGGAGGGTGCCGATCTGCGGCGCAACTTCTACCTCACCCGGCACAAGGACCGCACCCCTTCGCCCCTTTGCCAGGCCTTTATCCGCTATATCCAGGAAGTGTATCCCTTCCCTGGACCCATTCTGCCATTGGATGCGAATGCGAAATAAAGGGAGCCAAAATGAACATTCTGCTTCTTGGAAAAAACGGACAGGTGGGCTGGGAGCTGCAACGGGCCCTCGCCCCCCTTGGATCCGTGGTTGCTCTGGATCTGGACGACTGCGGTGATCTTTGCGGCGATCTACAGGATCAGGAAGGCCTGCGCCGCACCCTCCGTACCCTGAAACCGGCTATCACCGTCAATGCAGCCGCCTGGACAGCCGTGGACAAGGCTGAAGAAGAAAAAGAGGCGGCAACCCGGATCAACGGCCTGGCTCCCGCCATCCTGGCGGAAGAAATACGCCGTCTGAACGGCTGGCTGATCCACTACTCCAGCGATTATGTGTATGACGGCAGCGGTCATCTTCCCTGGACGGAAACAGCCCCCACCGGGCCCTTGAATCACTACGGAAAAAGCAAGCTTCAGGGAGATGAAGCCATCATGGCCTCAGGCTGCAGACACCTCATCTTCCGGACAAGCTGGGTCTATGCCCGCCGTGGCAACAATTTTGCCAAAACCATGCTGAGGCTTGCGCGGGAAAGAGAAATTCTCCAGGTAATTGAGGATCAGGTGGGAGCCCCCGCAGGAGCGGATCTTATTGCTGACGTGACGGCCCACTGCCTGAGAAGTGCCCTGAAGGATGAAACCCTCAGCGGGCTGTACCATCTTGCCCCTTCCGGCACCACCTCCTGGCATGGCTATGCCTCCTTTGTCGTGGAAAAGGCCAGAGAAGCCGGTGAGATCCTCGCTGTCAGAGAGATCCGTCCCATTCCCACAAGCGCCTACCCTACCCCGGCCCAAAGGCCTCTCAACTCAAGACTCCATACCCGAAAACTTGAAACACGCTTTGGCCTGCATCTTCCTTCCTGGCAGGACGGCGTGCATCGCATGATCCAGGAAATAACGGGAAAAACATCATGAAAAAACGCAAAGGCATCATTCTGGCCGGAGGCTCCGGAACCCGTTTGCACCCCATTACCCTGGGGGTCTCCAAACAGCTTCTGCCCATCTATGACAAACCCATGATCTACTACCCCCTTTCCGTGCTCATGCTGGCGGATATGCAGGAGATTCTCATCATCTCAACCCCTGAGGATCTTCCCGGATACCAGAAACTCCTGGGAGACGGCTCCCGCTTTGGACTGAACCTCCAGTATGCGGAACAGCCCTCCCCCGATGGCCTGGCCCAGGCCTTTCTCATTGGCGAGAGGTTTATCGCTAAGGATCCCTGCTGCCTCATCCTTGGGGACAATATCTTTTCTGATTACCACTTTGGTTCAGCCATGCTTATCTTGGTATGGAAGCAGACCAACCAAGATGGAGGTGTGTCATGACAAAAAACATGATTCAATTCCAAAAAGTCATGAGTATTCATGAGTTTATGGGTCAGTATGGTAGCGAAGAGCAATGCCGGGAAGTACTTTTCAAGCAACGGTGGCCGGATGGTTTCCGTTGTCCACATTGTGGCAACTCAACGTACTGCAAACTCAAATCAAGAAACCTTT
>NZ_JAVETM010000077.1:0-7457 GCF_034006065.1 Desulfobotulus sp.
ACGTTTTCCGCACGGTGAAGGCCATGCATCCTGCCGGGATTTATAGGGATCGGTACGTGAACGGGGATACGGTTTATGTGTACCGGGTACGGGTGTATGACGGAGCGGGGAATGTGACGGAGAGTGCGGAGAAAAGTATCCGTGTTCCCTGAAGGGGGGAGATCCCGTTTTTTTCTCCTCTCCCTCATCCCCTGCCCTTCTCCCTCTGGGAGAAGGGCAGGGGATGAGGGATCAGATGCAGGAGGGTATTTCTCTTGCGACGAATTTTACGAAAACAGCGAAACGCATAAACTGGGGGAAGCCCTCTTTTTATGCGTTTTTGGTTGAAATTATTGTGAATTTTGGGTATGTGAAAAACAAAAAATTCAGTCGGCAAAAAATGTATTGCGGAATTTTGTGTTGCTTGGCCAGTATTTTCAGGTTTCACGGGGATTGCACCAGAGGGTCTGGCCTGAGCCACCTTCGATGTTTCGTACAGAAGCGCAGGGTCATTCGTGTATCTTCCATTTTTGTATTCCTTATGATCGGGGGATTTTTGCATGGAAAGTAAAGGATTTTTTCGGGACGGATAAAGTGCAGAAGCACAGGTTTATGGATTCTTATCATGCTTGCAGGTATGCTGCTTGGAGCTTGTTCAAGTGAACCGGATAGCATAGAACAGGATGCCCCCCCCCGCTGAAACAGGTCAGACCCTCAGCGGTTATGTGGTGAACGGGCCGATTTCAGGGGCAACTCTTCGGGTGGAGGATGCCAATGGGGTTTTTCTGGGAGAGGTCACAAGTGATGGCCAGGGCGGATACCGCCTTGAAAACCTTTCCGTATTGCCGCCTTACCGGATTACAGCCCGTGGTGGCCTTCTGAATGGGCAGCCCTATGCCGGGGTGCTGGAGGCGGAATGCAGTTCTACCTCCTGTCATGCCCCCCCCCATGACCACAGCGGCGGTGCGTTTTGCCCGGAAAAAAAGGATTTCTTATACCGAGGCAGGGAACACGCTGAACGGCTGGCTCACCCTGCCAGAAGATCCTTTTATCGCAGCCTACCAGGGCCGTCCCCTTGAGAAGCCGGATATGGAAAACCTGCGTTTGGATCTGGGGCGGGATGGGCTTGATGTCTGGATTGGAAAACTTCTGAAGGCTTATGAAGACGGGCTTTCTGCCGAAGAGTTGGGCTTTGCCAAGGCAAAAGAGTACACCATTACCTTTGACAGTGCAGGCGGCTCTGCCGTAGCCCCCATTACCCAGGCCTTTGGTTCTAAGGTGACCGCTCCGGCTGCCCCCACGCGCTCAGGCTACACCTTTAACGGCTGGAACCCCGCAGTTCCCGCCACCATGCCCTTAAATGGCGCAAGCCTCACGGCCCAGTGGACAGTGAATACCTACCCCCACGGCAGGCGCAGGCGGCAGCATCAGCCCCAACACGTCCCAGACGGTAAACCACGGCAGCACCACCACCTTCACCGTAACCCCGAATACAGGCTACGGCATTTCTTCGGTAACGGGCTGCGGAGGGACATTAAACGGCATACCTACACCACAGGTGCCATAACCGGAGCCTGCACAGTAGCGGCAGCTTTTATCCTGGATCTGGCAGCCCCTGTGCTGGCGGGAGAGGGAGGTAACGGTGAAGCAGCCCTTTCCTGGGGTGCTGTTGCGGGTGCGGATGCCTATGTGCTGTATTATGGCACAGATCCGGATATTGATCCGGACACCTTCCTCTCCTACGCCCAGAGGGTGGAAGTGGGCAATGTGACTTCGTACTGGGTCACAGGTCTTATCAACGGCACAGATTACTATTTTGTCCTCCGGCCCGCCCTTTCCGGGAAGGAAGCCACGGTAAAGAGCAATGAAGTGTCAGTGAAACCCGCAGCCCTGCACACAGGCTCCTTGCCCCTCAATGATACGGGTATAGACTGGTGGGCGAATGAGAATACAAATTATATCACTGCCCCTCTGACCAGCCATCCTGGTCAGGATACGAAAGCCCGTGCAGGTACCCTCCAGAAGGTGGGAGCCGGTGCGAAAGGCTTTGACTTCACCAAGCTGGGTGCAGATGGCCAGCCCCTTGCCGTCCAGAACGGTACCTGGTCGGACAGCGGGAATGAGAATGCCGGAACAAAGTGGTCCTGTGTGAAGGATAACCGTACCGGACTCATCTGGGAGGTGAAGGTGAATGATCCTGTTCACCTGCGGCACAGGGGGCATACGTACACTTGGTACAATCCTGATTCTGCCACCAGTGGGGGGGATGCAGGCACCCGGAATGACGGATCTTGCGGAGCGGGCAATACCTGCGATACCCAAGGCTTTGTGGAGGCTGTGAATGCGGCAGGGTTTTGCGGAGCGTCGGACTGGCGCATGCCAAGGGCTGCGGAGCTGCAATCCATTGTGGATTATGGCCGTTACAATCCTGCCATTGATACGGACTTTTTTCCTAATACGCAGTCCAGCATTTTTTGGTCTTCCTCGCCCTATGCCTACTCTGCTGGCGGTACGTGGTCCCTTGGTTTCGACTACGGCTTTGTCGGCAACTTCTACGGCGAGGGCTACGGAAAGAGCAACTCCTTCCAGGCGCGCCTTGTGCGCGGCGGACAGTGATTTTTGCCTTTTTTTCTCCCCTCTCCCTCCGGGAGAGGGGCAGGGGGTGAGGGCTTCTTTTTTTCCTTCTCTCTTCAAAGTTTCAGGTGAGGGCAAAATGACAAAAGAAAACCCTATCCCCTCAGAAATACGCCGCTATGCCAGGGATCTCCGTCAAAATCAGACGGATGCGGAGACTTTTTTCTGGGCCTTATTGCGGGGAAGGCGTTTTTCCCGGATGAAATTCCGGCGTCAGCATCCCTTCGGACGTTATATTCTTGATTTTTACTGTCATGAACGAAAGCTCGTTATTGAATTGGATGGGGGGCAGCATAATGGGGGGATGGCAGAAAAATATGATGAAGAGAGAACCCTGTGGCTGGAACAGCAGGGAATTTGGGTTCTGCGGTTCTGGAACCATGAGGTTTTGCAGGAAACGGAGGCTGTGCTGGAGGTGTTGTGGGATTCCTTATACCCTCACCCCCGGCCCCTCTCTCAGGGGGAGAGGGGCCGGGGGTGAGGGTAAAGAAAATAATTTTCCGCATTTTTAAAAAGGAGTTTTTGTCATGAAGAATCAGGCTATTTTTATTCCTCTTGTTTTCCTTGCAGCCCTGTTTTTTTCTCCGTCTCTTATGGCCGGAACCGTGTGCAGCGGATCGGAAAATACGGCCATCACCCCGACCACCCCCACAACAGATTTTGACATCCATGCCGACGGCACCGTGACCCATAAGCCCACGGGCCTTATGTGGATGCGCTGCTCCTTAGGCCAGACCTGGGATGGCAGTACCTGTACGGGAAGTGCCAGTACCCACACCTGGCAGGGGGCCTTGCAGGCGGCAGAGGATTTGAACGCAGGTGGCGGTTTTGCAGGGCATAGGGACTGGCGGCTTCCGGGCATCAAGGAGCTGAAATCCATTGTGGAAGAAAGATGCTATGAGCCAGCCATTCATGGTTCCGTTTTTCCGGGGATGTCGTCTTCCTGGTTTTGGTCTTCCTCGCCCGGTGCTTACGCTACTGACGATGCGTGGAGCCTCAGTTTCAACTACGGCTATGTCTACGACCACTACAAGAACTACAACTACCAGGCGCGCCTTGTGCGCGGCGGACAGTGATTTTTGCCTTTTTTCCTCCCCTCTCCCTCCGGGAGAGGGGTCGGGGGTGAGGGCCTCCTTCTCAACTTCACCCTTTCAGGCTATGCTTCTTCCCGCCATATGAACCAGCCCAACTCCCCATCAACTTCAACCATGGGACATCCACTTCGTTGCTTTTGATTTTTATTTTCCAAATTAAATCAATATTCTCCCATCCCATCTCTGACCTTGAAAGGGCTGTTTTTTTTGTCTGTGTCCTCCGGGTTCACCCTGTCCTACGGGCAGGCACCCGGAGGCTGAGGCCCTTGAAACCTCCTTCCCAATTCCACCCTTTCAAGCTATGCTTCTCCCCGTCATATGAATCCGCAGGCAGCGGAGGCCCCCAGAATTTTTGCTCTCCATGTGCGAAGGAGCCGGGATGGGAGTTGCGGGTTAAGGGGACTGTAAGTCGGATGCAGGCATTGGATGAGGCCGGGGAGGTTCCTGATTCTTAAAATATCGGATGAAACGGAGGTTTATGGAAAGAATTTACCCTTTTCCAAAAACAGCCGGGCACTTTCATTGCTTTACCCGTGATGAAGATATCAAGCAGCATCCTGGGGGTACTCTTGCTGAATTGGCCAACGTCATTTTATTGAATGTTATGTTACTGGGAGTCTGCTACTTGTCAATGCAGGTCGTTCAAAAGACTTCAGGGCACCTGCTAAACCTATTCGCTTATTGGAGGAACGTTACGGTGACGCAATCAGGCAACTCTTCGGAATCCATCCCCCAGCTCTCACCGCCAACGAAGCAGGTTATCTCGTCGGCTTTAGAACGTTTGACGAGATCAGAAATCGATGCACTAAGGCAGAAAAAGAAACAACTCAGCGTTTATTATCAAAAGATTATTAAGGATCGGATGATGAAAAGGCCCTCCTGTCTGCCCTGAAGCTATGGGCCCTGTCTTGTAGAGGCACCCTTTAAGGGGCCGCAGCCACTCATTATGGCCCTCACTCTGTTACAACCATGGGACACTTCGTTGTTTTTTGGATTTTTTCCAAATAAAATCATTTAACGATACTCCGGCAGTTTCTCCGTACGAAGGAGGAAAACATGGCCTATCCCTATGGAATTTCTGATTTTGAAAAAATCATTCGGAACGGCTATTTCTACTGTGACAGAACCGACAGAATTCCTTTTCTGGAAAAGGCTGAGTCCCAGCTCTTCATCCGGCCAAGGCGTTTTGGTAAAAGTCTTCTTCTCTCCATGCTGGCAAGCTATTATGACGTTGCCAGAAAAGGAGATTTTCAAGCGCTTTTCGGCCACCTTGCCATCGGAAAAAATCCAACGGAACGGCGGAATGCCTATTTCATTTTACGCTGGGATTTTTCCTGTGTGGATGCAGCGGGGGATTACCATGAAATACGGAAGTCCCTGTACAACCACATCAACGCCAGAATAGAGAGATTCATCACCTATTATACCTTCAAGGGCTTTAAGCTTCCTGAAATCAAAATCAATCCCGATGATGCCCTGTATTCCATGGAGCGCCTGCTTTCCGCTGCGGAGGTTGCCGGATACCCTGTTTTTCTTCTGATAGACGAATACGACAACTTCGCCAATACCATCCTCATGTCACCTGCGGGCAAAAAAGAGGACTATGAAAAGCTTGTCCGGGAAGAGGGGATTTTACGAACCCTTTTTAAAGCGGTGAAGGCCCTGACCTCCAGCACCATGTTCGACCGGGTGTTCATCACAGGGGTTTCTCCCGTTGTTCTGAGTGACATTATAAGCGGGTACAATGTGGCAAAAAGCGTTTACTTCAATCCGGTTCTGAATGATCTCTGTGGGTTCAGGGAAGAAGAGGTAAAGGCTGAGATTGAAAAAATTGCCGCAGCCAGAAACCTTGGGGATGCGGAGATTGAGGATGCCCTCCACACCATGCGAACCTTTTACAATGGCTATCTTTTTTCAACGGAAGCGGATGCCTTTATCTATAATCCCACCATGTGCCTCTATTTTCTGGAAGAGTTTGCAAGGCGGGGAAAATATCCAAAGGAAATGCTGGATGCCAACCTGGCAACGGATCAGGCCAAGCTCAGCTACATTGCGAACCTCAACGGGGGCCAGGAGCTGCTTTTGAACCTCATGGAAAAGGAAGACAGTGCGGTGCTTGCCAGTGTGGCGAGATCCTTTGGCATTGAAGAGATTCTCTTTGACAGCTCACGGGACAAGCAGTTTCTCACATCCTTTCTTTACTATTTCGGGATTCTCACCATTGCCGAAGAAACCCCGGATCTGGAAACACGGCTGAAAATCCCCAACATGGCGGTAAAAGGGCTGTATGCGGACAAGCTCTGCAATCTCCTGCTGCCTGACTCGGGGGAAAGGGATGCAGGTAAGCTTGCGGCAAAAAAGGTGTTTCAGAAGGGGGAGATGCAGCCCCTCTGTGATTTTGTGGAGAAAAAATACTTCAGGGTTTTCAGCAATAGGGATTATATCCTTGCCAATGAACTGACCCTGAAAACCGCCTTTCTTACCCTGCTCTACAACGACATCATCTTTCTGATGGACTCTGAAGGGGAAATTTCAAGGAGATATTCCGATCTCACCATGATCATCCGGCCGGATAAACGCTACGGCAGGGTCTATGATGTGCTGATTGAATTCAAGTTTGTCAGTCTGAAAGAGGCGGGTTTATCCGGAAAAGAAGCGCTGGCCTTAAGCGTGGATGAACTCAAAGCCCTTCCTCCTGTCCGGGCAAAAATGGAAGAGGGCATAGTACAGGTCAAAGACTATGGAGCAAGGCTTGAAGGAAAATATAAAAATCTACGACTTCAGAAGTTTGTGGTAACAGCCCTTGGATTCGAGCGGGTATGTTTTGAAAAGGTTGGCAGCGTGGATCCGGATTTCGGGACAGCATTTACCCCTTAGGCAGGAAAAATTGCCCGGATACACAAGCTTGCAGCCCCCCGATACCGGTTCCGCCTGAAGGAGGAAAAAATGAAATATCCCTATGGCATCGCGGATTTTGAAAAAATAATTCTGAACGGCTATTTCTACTGTGACAGAACCGACAGAATTCCTTTTCTGGAAAATGCAGAGTCCCAGCTTTTCATAAGACCGAGGCGCTTTGGCAAAAGCCTCCTTTTATCCATGCTTGAAAACTACTATGACGTTGCCAAAAAAGAACAGTTTCAGAAACTGTTCGGACATTTAAAGATAGGCAGCAATCCCACTGCCTCAAAAAACGCCTATTTTATTCTCAGGTGGGATTTTTCCTGTGTGGATGCAACGGGAGATTTTGCTGAAATCAAACAGTCCTTATACAATCACATCAATGGCAGGATTGAAAATTTTATCAAATATTACGAGTTGATGGGATTTGACTTTAAAGATGTCAATATCAACTATCTGGATGCACTGTATTCGCTCAATTCACTTTTAGGTTCAGTGAGAGCCCACGGTCATGCGGTTTATCTTCTGATAGACGAGTACGATAATTTTGCCAACACCATCCTCATGTCTCCTGCGGGCAAAAAAGAGGACTATGAAAAGCTTGTCCGGGAAGAGGGGATTTTACGAACCCTTTTCAAAGCGGTGAAGGCCCTGACCTCCAGCACCATGTTCGACCGGGTGTTCATCACAGGAGTTTCTCCTGTTGTTCTGAGTGACATTACAAGCGGGTACAATGTGGCAAAAAGCGTTTACTTCAATCCGGTTCTGAATGATCTCTGTGGGTTCAGGGAAGAAGAGGTAAAGGCTGAGATTGAAAAAATTGCCGCAGCCAGAAACCTTGGGGATGCG
>NZ_JAVETM010000078.1:0-7326 GCF_034006065.1 Desulfobotulus sp.
ATGTCGTCCGTTCCGGGCTTGAAGGCAAGACCCCAGAGGGCAAAACGTCTGCCCGAAAGATCCCCGTCAAAAAAGGCAAGGGCCTTTTCAAAAAGCCGGTTCTTCTGGGCTGCATTCCGTTTTTCAACGGCTTTAAGGATATCTGCGGAAAGCCCCAGCTCCTCCGCAGAACGGATCAGAGCACGGATGTCTTTCGGGAAACAGGAGCCTCCATATCCGCACCCCGCATAGATGAAGGCATACCCGATGCGGCTGTCCGCACCGATGCCCCTGCGGACCCTTTCCACATCCGCCCCCACTTCCTCACAGATGGCGGCCATCTCGTTCATGAAGGAAATTTTAGTGGCCAGCATGCAGTTGGCCGCATATTTGGTCATTTCCGCATCCCGGATACCCATGAAAAAGAGCTTGTCATGATTCCGGGAAAATGGGGCGTAAAGCCTGGAAAGCATCTCCCGGCTTTCCACCGTTTCATGAGCTGCACGCTTTTCCCCATGGATCCCGATGATGATGCGATCCGGCCGCATAAAGTCCGCCACAGCATCTCCTTCCTTGAGAAACTCCGGATTGCTGGCCACATCAAAGGGGATGTTCAGGCCACGCTGCAGAAGACCTTCACCGATACAGCGGGCAATGGCATCGCAGGTGCCAGGAGGAGCCGTGGATTTGTTCACCACCAGGGTGGGGCCTTCCATGGCTGCAGCAATCTCACGGGCCGCTGCCAGCACATGGGAGGTATCCGCAGCTCCGTTTTCCTGGGTGGGTGTTCCCACGGCAATGAAGCAGACCCTGGGATGGGCCATGGCTTCTTCAAGGGTTGTGGTGAAATGAAGTGTGCCGGATGCAAGATTTCTTGCAAGCATGTCCCCGAGACCCGGCTCATGGATGGGAAGCCTGCCCTGGCCCAGATCTTTTATTTTCTCTTCATTCCTGTCCACGCAGATGACCCGGTTACCCATTTCCGCAAAGCAAACGCCTGTGACCAGCCCCACATAACCCGTTCCGATGACCGTGATATCCATGAATTCCCCCTGATTGATGTTGTGAAACCAAGCAAGGGTAGCGTTGGCATATTCAGGAAGTGTTGCAGGCGTGTTGGCTTTCCATGTGTAAAAAACACGACGGTATTCCATTCCCGGATCTCATCAAAACTGAATACAGCTCCTGTAGGCCTGCCCCGTATGTCATTTTTAAAGGCAGGATCTTCATGAAAAAAGGAGCTTAAAAAATGCTGCGTGACAGGGAGTCTTTGACCATCATGGTATTTCTGAGCCTGGTTCTCGGCTTTGTGGGCTTTCTCTTTTTTCAGATCCAGGGAGGATCTTCCGAAGCAGGCTCCATTTCCGCAAACCAGAGCCCGACCAAAACGCCGGACCACTTTTCCATCCGGGCTCTCACCCCTGAAGGCCGCCCCCTTGCCGGGGTGCAGATCCTTCTTGCGGATAAGGATGTGCAGCTCCAGAAAAGTACGGATACGGACGGGAGGGCCAATTTTACAGGCATCCGGGTGCAGCGTTTTCTCCTCACCGCAAAGGCGGAGGGCTATCAGGAGGCTTCCGGCTGGTACATCACCGGCGCATCGGAAAACCTGATCCTGACCCCGGAAGCGGTGATGCGTGAGGTCATCCTCCGTCTTCACGGTTCCAACACCATCGGAGCAAAGTATGCTCCGGATCTGGCAGTCGGGTATCTTGAAAAACTGGGCGCAGAGGACATTCGTACGGAAAAAGGAAGCTCTCCGGAGGAGCAGGAGGTTTCCGGCATGCTGGCAGGAAAAAGGCTTGCGGTGGAAATCAAAGCCCATGGTTCTTCCACAGCCTTTGCTTCCTTAAAGGACGGAAGCTGTGACATCGGCATGTCTTCCCGTGAAATCAAAGAAAGTGAAATCCTTGATCTTCAGCACCTGGGAGACATGAAAGCCGTGGCTTCCGAACATGTGGCAGGGCTGGACGGCATTGCCATCATCACCCATCCTTCCAACAGCCTGGAAGCCCTTTCCGTGGACACCATCGCCGATATTTTTGAAGGCCGGGCAAACCGCTGGGAAGAAACGGGAAGCCGCCTGAATGGTGTCATTCAGGTCTATGCCAGGGACGACAAATCCGGCACCTACGATACCTTCAAGGGGCTGGTGCTGGGTAAAAGAAAACTTCACGAAGGGGCAAAGCGTTTTGAATCCAACACCCTTCTTTCCGATTCCGTGGTTCGCGATGCACAGGGCATCGGGTTTACGGGCCTGCCCTATGTCAACCGCGCCAAAGCCCTTGCCGTGCGGGTGGAGGGTGGAGGAGCGATCTTTCCCACCTTCTTCACCGTGGCCACGGAAGACTATCCCCTGTCCCGCAGGCTGTATCTGTACACGGCTGCGGCCTCGACCAATCCCCATGTGCTGGATTTCATCCACTACGCCCTTTCAGACGAAGGCCAGAAAAAAGCTGCGGATACGGGCTTTGTGGATCTCAGCATCAAAACCTTTGCTGCTCTTGTCCCGCTCGGAGATACCACGACCCAGGTCAGCCCTCCTGTGGAAGCCTATGCCAGGGCCGTGCAAGGATCTTTGAGGCTTTCCCTCAATTTTCGCTTCCGATCCAATGCCTTTGAGCTGGACAGCCGGAGCATGCGGGATCTGCAACGGGTGATTGCTTTCCTGGAAAAACCGGAAAACCACGGCAGGAAAGTGTTGCTTGCGGGTTTTGCGGACAGCCATGGCGCTTATGCCTACAACCAGGAATTGTCCATGAAACGGGCCGAGGTGGTGGCAGATGCCCTGAAAGCCCGGGGAGTGTACACGGTTGAGGCCCTTGGTGTCGGGCAGGAACTGCCTGTGGCATCCAACGAAAATCCTGAAGGAAGGGCCAGAAATCGGCGTGTGGAAATCTGGGTGCGGTAGAAAATTGTTCCGGGACAAAAACTCGCGGCTCCCAAAAAAACAGGTCCTCATTTTCTCAAGGATCCCGAAGCCCCTTTTTGCCTGGATCTTCCACCACGCCCTGGCCTTTTTCGTCCCTTTTGTATAAACTCCCAGGCGTATTCTCACCTGATTCAGGGAGTTCAAGATGTCAAAACATCTCCGCATGCAGATTCTTGCCTTCTGGCTGATCCTGTTTTTTGCCGCACCGCTCGCTGCAAAAAACCTCATCCTCATGATCAGCGATGGCATGGGCTTTGGAACGGTCATGGCCACGGCTTATTTTCACGGAGAAAAGCCCATTTATACAGCTTTTCCGGAAAAATACCTGGTGACCACCCACCCCGCAACCGGCGCTTACACCCCAGAGAGCGAATGGAAGGGCTTTGACCCCCAGCCAAGCCAGGCTACGGATTCGGCAGCCGCTGCCACAGCCATGGGAACGGGGGTAAAGACCCTCCCCGGCAGGATAGGCACCAATCCTTATGGTTTACCCCTGCCCAACATCGTGGAAATCGCCACGGATCAGGGAATGGCCACAGGACTTGTCACCTCGGTTCCCATCAGCCACGCCACACCCGCTGGCATGGTGGCCCACGATCTTTCGCGAAACAACTATGAAAAAATCGCCCAGGAAATGCTGTACGCCAGTGACCTGGATGTGCTCATGGGCGCAGGCCATCCCCTGTACGACAACAATGGCAATCTGAAAACTTCAGGCCAGGAATATAAATACGTGGGCGGCGAAGGGGTCTTTCAGCAGCTGAGAAGCAAAAAAGGGCTTATCGCCAAAGACGGCCGCACCTGGCATTTCATGGATGCCAAAGCAGATTTTGAGGCTCTGGCCAGGGGCGATCAGATCCATACCAAAGTGCTTGGACTTGCAAGGGCCGCCACCACTCTCCAGCAGGCGCGATCCGGCGACCGGCAGCTTGTGGACAGATCCACCCCCAATCCTGAAGCCCCAAGCCTTGCCGTGATGAGTAGGGGTGCCCTGAACGCCCTTTCCGCAAACGGGAAGAACTTTTTTCTCATGGTGGAAGGGGGGGCTGTGGACTGGGCGGCCCACAGCAACGAAAAGGGACGGCTGATAGAAGAACAGCGGGATTTCAACGAGGCCGTTGCCGCCGTGGCGGACTGGGTGGAAAACCGCAGCAGCTGGAAAGAAACCCTGCTCATTGTCACATCCGACCATGAGTGCGGTTACCTCTGGGGATCGGAAAGTCGCACCTTCACACCTGTACAGGATCGCGGGGCCGGGAACATGCCGGAGATGGTCTTTCACTCCCGTCTCCACAGCAATCTGCCCGTTCCCCTGTACGTGAAAGGCGAAGGGGTTTCCGGCCTGCTGAAAAGCCTTGTGGACAGCAGGGACAGCTATTTTGCAGGGCTCATCGCAGGCTTTGATCCGGATTTCACGGGAGAGTTTATCGATAACACGGATATTTTTCTTCTCATGCAGCTGTGGGTTTCAGAAGATAAGGGGGCACCATGAAAGGGGGTAAGATAACCGAAGTTGTGCTTCGTTTGTGCCAAGACATCCTAATTTACCAAACCATTAACACCCCAAGCCTGTCCCCATCCGCATATGAATCAATACCACCCGATTTCCTCTGTGATCCTTCCTTTCCTCAATTTCAAAGGGGCGAAAACCCAGCTTCGGGTAAAGAAGCAGCCCTGCGACATTCGTGTGAAAACAGGACACCGTGATAGTGTGCGCCCCATGCTTCTCAGAACCGAGCCGGATCATATGTCCGATGAGAAAGCTTGCAACGCCAGTCCCCCTGGCATGGGGAGCTGTCAGCACATTGCCGATGGCGCAGACGCCGTCTTTCCAGCGGTAAAAATTAGCAAAACCCACAACATGACCTGAAAGTTCCACCACCGTTGAATCCGAACGTGCCGCCATGCTTTCCCGCAACGCCGCTTCTGTCAGCGGAAAATCCGCTTTTGGAAAACAGTGAAAAAGTTCCTCTGCCGTTGTCGGAAACCCGCATATTACGGAAATATCCTCTTCCCTTGCTTCCCGATGTCGCATGGTACCCTCCCTTCAGGGTGTCAAACTTTTCATTTCATCATGGAGAATGATTCCGAAATCAGATGCAATCCACCTATCCCATCCATTGAACGGTAACAAGTTTTTACAGGATGTCCTTTCCTCCATTTTCTTCTTCCTCTCTTGGACTCCTCCTCCGCACAGGACAGGGAGCCCAAAACTCTGCCCCCCTTCTTGTAAAAATATCGCGCTTGCCTGTGGCCTTACTAAAAACTTTATTTCCCACTCGACACAGATAAAAATACCTGATCGCTGCGATCAGATCAGAAAGAAGGCCCCCAAAAACGAAATTCTTTTTCATTATCTCGTTAAGAGTTTAACTCTACTGTCTTTAGGCTCACAAGCAAAATCATTATTTTCGTTGCGGTATAAAAAACAACAGAGAGCCAGTTTTTCCCTGAGAGCGGTCCTGCTACGGTGAAGACGAATTTTTACGGTTTCCATTGAAATTTCAAGAGTATTGGCAATATCTTTGTTGCTCATTCCGTGGATATCCTTCAGAATTAGTACGGTTCTGTGAATTTCCGGGAGGGTATCAATTTCGTCTCTGATGCACTGATTCATTTCCCCAAGAGTAAATTCCTCCTCAAAGGATTTGAAATGCCTACCATTATAATTTTGCAAGCCTTCAAACAGATTTTCAGAAAAAACATCGTCACGTGAAGAGGTCGTTTTCCTTTTTTCGCGGGAGGAAAGTCTCAGTTTATCCATGGCCGTATTGGTTGCGATTCTGTATATCCATGTCCATAGATGGGAGTCATTTTGAAAAGTGTCCAGGCTTTTATTGATTTTTATGAATACTTCCTGCGTGACATCTTCGGCGTCATCTTTACCCACCAGTCTTGAAAGATACTTTAAGACTCTGGGATGGTATGTATTGAAAACCGTATCAAAATCCATCCTACCTCCTGACTTATTTTATGCACCGGCCAATGGATGCCGATGATTGCTGAGTATGTGAAATTTATTATGCTGCTGGCTTTACCTTGGTGTCAAAGTTGGCATTATTAGTTTCCGATTTGTGGTTTTTTGAGAAAACAGAGCCGAAATAGAGGGCTTTTTTGTGGCAGGCATCAATGCAATCGCCACAGACAATACATTTACTATCATTAATGTAACTCTTTGGACTTTCAAGATGTTTTTTTATGTCTATACTCATCTGGCATTTTTTTGAACACATGTTACAAGATATACATTTTTTCTTATCTATCCGAATTTTTATGATGCTGAATTTTGAGTATAGTGCCTGCAAGCCACCGAGTGGACAAATGTATTTACAGAACCATCTATTCCCCAGATAATAAGTGAAGAAGGCAACCATAGGAATGAACGTTATCACACCGCCCCAAAAAACCCAATAGTAGTATACGCTATCCAGTGCATAGCCCGCATTTGCATTAAAAGAAATAGTTTCAAAATTTATATAATTTGAATGTATAATTCTTGCCAGCATTAAACCCGTTGTAATTGCTAGAAAAGGAGTTGGGTTAAATTTCTTGTTTTCTGGATTCATACCGCATTTTTTGAGCAGATTGGTTGATTGCTCCTGTATGGGAGCGAAAACACATCCCCAAGCGCATAAGCCTCTTCCCCATATAAAAACAAATAATAAAATAAATGCAAAAAAAATTGCAGCAGTACCATATACACCTTTTGCCATCATTGACATCCATGAGCGTGGACATATGCTTTTTAGATCAATTATTCCCAATGTTGCCAAGGTAATGTGTAAGGTTATGAGTAAATAGATTAGGCCATGAAAGTACATTCTTCTTTTCTCAAAACGATTTAGTTTTAAACGTCTGAGTTTTAGTTGAGTATGCGTGGTGGGTTGCCGCAAAATTAATTTTCCTTGTATGCGGTAAAAAACTATAGAAAGCAGAGTTGTTAGTATCCCAATACTGATTATATATATGGATATCTTTGGTAAAAAACTAAAAAGTGTTGCGGGGCTTTGTCCAAACCAATATGTGTACATGCTGATTGCTGCCATAAAACATCCATGAATTTCTTCAGTAATACATGCAAGTCCAAAAACGCTAATGAACAAACCTGTTACGAATATTTTTTTTTCATATTGCATGAGTGTACACTCCAATAATTAGAATAATGCATAAGTCCATATAATTGCTAAAAGTTATTCAGGTGGCGGATCCACCTGAATAACTCTTAGTATATTTCCGACAACTACATGACTCATCTTCTACAGTTCAATTTCAATAATCCAATGAATTCAACATGATAAAAAGCAATAACAAACCTTTGGCACCACCTGCCATCCTGTTTTCCCAAAACGCTCTTTTTTATATTTCGCAAATTGCCTGTGGCATGGCTACGCCAACAGCCTTGAATATTTTTCCAC
>NZ_JAVETM010000031.1:0-42164 GCF_034006065.1 Desulfobotulus sp.
GTTAACCCAAACGCAGGCCTTAAAAACACTGAAAGACCCTCACCCTCCTTTTTTTCTTTCATATCCCGTGACTCCCATCTCCAGCACACGCATCCGCAGTTCCAGGCCCTCCGCCGCGAGAATCTCCTTTGCCCTGCGGCTGCGGTTATGGGTGTTGCAGATCAAAAGAATTTCCTCCAGATCCGGCCTTGTGCTTAAAAACGCCACCACCTCGGCGGTATGCCCTGCAAGGCGGCTTAAAGGCACATTCATCGATCCCGGAATATGCCCGCGCCTGAATTCCCAAGCTTCCCGGACATCCATGAGCAGCAAACCCGAACCTGAGCTTTGCACAAGCTCGGCCAGCTTTTCCTGGGAAACCCAGAAATCCCCGGTCGCCTGGGAGCAGGAGGCCGATGACATCAGCCCGAAGGCCAGCACAAGAACACGCCAAAACCGTTTGAAAAAACAAGCCATTTCTCCTCCTTTTGTGGCGAACCTCACAGCAGCCAGGGGGCTAGACCTCCCTGTCCATCCCCAACTTCAAAAGCACCTCACAGAAATCCCTGGCAAGGGGGCTTTTCAGATCAAGGCGATGCCCTGTCACAGGATGGAGAAAGGATATGCGGATAGCGGCCAGCATGAGACGGTTACACCCGAACGCCTCCCGAAAAAAACGGTTATGCCTGCCATCCCCATAGGTGGTATCGCCGATGATGGGATGGGAGAGGCCATTGAGGTGCCTGCGGATCTGCCGAGACCGTCCCGTTTCCGGATGCAGTTCCACGAGACTGTAGCAACGGCTCGGAGTTTTTCCCATGGGAACGGGAATCTCCACGCACTCCCTTGTGTGGTACCGGGTCACGGAGAAGCGCGCCACAGCCCCAGGCCCGGCATCCTCAGGTTTCAGAAATCGGGAAATCACTCCCCTGGAAGGCGTTCGCCCCCGCACCAGAGCGAGATAGGCCTTATCCACCTCATGCCGTCGGAACTGACCTGCCAGATGGCTTGCCATATCCGCAGAAAGGGCCAGAATCAGAATACCGGATGTGGGTCTGTCCAGACGATGAACCGGATACACATACCGTCCCAGGCTGTCCCGCAGAACCTGGAGCAAGGCCCTGCATCCGCCGGATTCCCGGCCTCCCCGGTGCACGGGCATGCCCGAAGGCTTATGCACTGCAACCAGGGCTTCATCCTCATACAGAACCAGCGGTTCTTTCTCCATCCCCCATCCTTTCTCCTTTATTCTCTGGCAACCTCTGACAAAAAACGCCGCCTGCCAAGAAAACAGGGGGCGTTTTTCAAAAACCTCTGAATTTTTCTACTTTAGAAACCCTCAGCCCTTATTCCCCATACAAAGCCATCATGGGTACTTTGCGAAAATCCGCAGGCAGATCAAAGAGACTCGCTGGAAGGTTTTTTCTTTCAATGTTCAAAAGCTTTTCACTGCTGATGGCCCGTTCTCCGTCAAAAAGAACGGTGCGCACGGGAAAGCCCCGTGTTTCCATCTCTTTCCATTCCTTTCCCCCCACCCGCTTATCCTCTTCCATGGCCATCTTCTGAAGCACATGGAAATCCTTTTCCTCAATGCCCAGGGTTTTTAAAGGTACGGTACAGATTTCCTCAACTTTTTGTTGATTACGCATGCCCTCATACAGGGTGCAGGTCCATTTTCCCACACGATCCTGCCCTTTTTTCACATACTGCAAAGGAGTGTCTTCCTCATGATCCATCCCCAGGTAGGCAAGGTAGCCTTCCCTTTCCTCAGGATCCATACCCGCCAGCTGCTCTTCCATCATGGCTTTTCCCGCAGCTTCATGGGCAAGGGCTTCTTCGTGCATACGCCGCATTTCCGTCATGGAAATCTCCGCGTAAATCTTGCGATCCATGCGCACCATCCAGATCACATCCCTGTCCATCCGACCAATGCTCACAAAGCCCTGTCCCCCCTCCTGAGCCTCCGTTCGGATCCGATCCTTTGTCATGTACAGTGTGGTGGTTTCCCGGCCCTCTTCCTCGTAATCTTCCAGCAGCATCTGCATCATCAGGTCAGCGGAAGCCAGCGAGGCGAGCCCCCAGAACATCAGGACCATGGCCAATTTCTTCATACAGCTCTCCTTTTTGATATTCCCAATGGACTCCCTTCGCCAACGTCCCAGCACTGGCTGCGACACAAGATGAAGGAAAATCCAAAGCCAAGACATGTGGAAAAACAGGCAGGATTTTACGCGTTTTTATCAAAAGATGCCAGTGTTCTCTCAGCCCCCCAAAAAAAATCTTCTCCCGGCCCTTTGTTTGCACAAAAAAAGGGAGAAAATTTCCGAGGAGTCCAGGCTTTCCGGAAGCGACTGAGAAATACGAATAGGGGGAAACAGAGTCAGGCAGGGACTAATCCATGTGGTATTTATTCAGCCTGTAGCGCAGGGAACGGAAGGTGATTCCCAGAAGATCTGCAGCGCGCTGCTTGCTGCCCCTTGTGATGTCCATGGCTTTTTCAAGGTAACGCCTTTCGATGCTCTCCAGGATCTCATCCAGATTCACACCTGAAGCCACGTCCTCCATGGCGTCCAGCTCAGCGGCCTGCCCCTCGGCTTTCATCACGTTTCTGCGTTTGTGAAAGGAAAGGGAAAGGCTTTCCGGAAGAATGATATTCGTGGATGAAAGGGCCACGGAACGTTCAATGAGATTTTCAAGCTCCCGCACGTTTCCCGGAAAATCGTAGCGCTGCAGGAGATCGATGGCGTAAGAGGAAAGCTTGATCACGCCCTTGCCCATCTCCTTTGCGTATTTATCCAGAAAATGCTGGGCCAGCATGCGCAGATCTTCTTTCCTTTCCCTTAAGGACGGCACACGGATCTCCACCACGTTGAGACGATAAAAAAGGTCTTCCCGGAATTTCCCCATGATCACAGCCTGTTCAAGGCTGCGGTTAGTGGCGGAAATGATCCTGAAATCCACGGGAATCTCCTGAGTGCCGCCCACGGGCATGATCTTGCGCTCCTGTAAGGCTCGGAGGAGTTTCACCTGAAGCGGCAGAGGCAGCTCCGAAATCTCATCCAGGAAAACCGTCCCCCCATCCGCAGCCTCAAAAAAGCCCTTCTGATCTGTGGTAGCGCCGGTAAAGGAACCCCGTTTATGGCCAAAAAAAGAACTTTCCATGAGACTTTCCGGAATGCTGCCGCAGTTCACCACCACAAAGGCCTTGGCCGCCCTGGGCGAGGCCTCGTGGATAGCCCGGGCAATGAGCTCCTTACCCGTTCCTGATTCTCCGGTGATGAGTACGCTGGTACGGGTCCCGGCCACCTGACTGATCCGCTCAAAAATCCTTTCCATCTCCGGGCTCTCGCCAATGATCCGCCCAAAACGCAGGGTTTTCTTCATGGCGTCGCTCATGGCCCTGCGCTCTTCCTCAAGGGTTCTTAAGGTCATGGCATTGCCGATGGTCAGCAAAAGCTCCTTGTTGGCAAAAGGCTTGGGCAGATAGTCATAGGCCCCGGCATTCATGGCCTGAACCGCTGTCTCCGTTGTGGCGTAAGCGGAAATGAGAATCACGGGCGCATCCGGTTTTTTCGCTTTGGCCGCCCTCAGTACATCAAGGCCTGTCATGTCTCCCAGGCGGATATCGCACAACAGCAGATCATAGGGGGTGCTTTCCAGGTATTTCAGGGCAACGGCGCCGCTTTCCGCCGTTGTGATGGTATAACCCTCACGACCCAGCATGACCTCCAGAAACTCGCGCATGCTGAGTTCATCGTCCACCACCAGAATGTGTTTTCCCCTGCCCTTTTCTCCACCCATTGCAAAACCCCTTTCAACAATCCCTGAAAACAACCCGGCCACCCACCAATGTGGCCACAGCCCTGCCCTTCAGCTTCCATCCCCCAAAGGGCGTATTCCGGCTCAAGGAGGCAAAATCCGAAGGGTCCACCGTCCACACAGCCTCCGTATCCATCACGGTGAGATCCGCCGGAGCGCCAGGAACCAGATCATTGGAAAGCCCCAGGATACGCGCCGGGTTTTTGCTCATCAGGCGCACGAGATCCCCAAGGGACAAAAGCCCTTCATGCACCAGGGCCAGGGAAAGTCCCAAAGAGGTTTCAAGGCCCAGAATGCCATTGGGCGCATCATCAAAGGGCGCGTCCTTTTCCATGGGCGCATGGGGGGCATGATCCGTGGCAATGCAGTCGAGGGTTCCATCCCGGAGGCCTTCGCGTATGGCCTCCCGGTCCGCCTCACTGCGCAAGGGGGGATTCATCTTGGCTGCGGTGTCATACATTCCCACCGCCACATCCGTAAGGGTGAAGTAATGGGGGGCTGTCTCCGCGGTGACCTGCACGCCCCTTTTCTTGGCCTCCCGGATGGCCCGGACCGATTCCCGGGTACTCACATGGGCGATGTGAATGCGGCTTCCCGTCCACTCGGCAAGGCCGATTTCCCGCTCCACCACGATGGATTCGGAAAGGTTGGAAATTCCGGAAAGCCCCAGCCTTGTCGCCGTTTCTCCCTCGTTCATGACCCCATCCCCCGCAAGGGTATGGTCCTCACAGTGAGAAATGAGCAAAAGGCCGAAAGCCTTGGCGTACTCCATGGCCCTGCGCATCACCTGAGCGTTGGCCACGGGCATACCGTCATCACTGAGGGCAATGGCTCCAGCCGCCTTGAGATCCGCATACTCGTTGAGCTGCGTTCCACTGAGCCCCGCTGTGATGGCTGCCACGGGATAAACCCTTGCAAGATTCACTTCCCTGGCCCGGGAAACGATAAAGGCTGTAATCCCCGCATTGTCATTCACAGGACGGGTGTTGGGCATGCAGCAGACCGCCGTGAAACCGCCCCTCACCGCAGCCCGGCAGCCCGTTTCAATGGTTTCCTTGTATTCTTGCCCCGGCTCTCGCAGATGCACATGCATGTCAATGAGCCCAGGAGTGATGACAAGCCCCTTTGCGTCCAGCACTTCGTCCGCAGCATCCTTGATTTCTCCGGGTTCTGTGATGGCTTCAATGCGCCCTTCCCGGATCCAGATATCCCGGATCCCGTCCACGCGGCCCGGATCCAGAACATGCCCGTTTTCAATCTTCATCCGCATGCCGCACGCCTCCTGCCAAAAGATAAAAAAGGGCCATCCGCACAGCCACTCCGTTTTCCACCTGCTCCAGAATCACGGACTGGCTGCCATCGGCCACGCTGTCTGAAATTTCTACACCTCGGTTCATGGGACCTGGGTGCAGCACCAGGGCGTCGGGCCTGGCCAGGGCCAGGCGGCCCGCATTCAGGCCAAACTGCCGGGCATACTCCCTTTCCGTGGAAAAAAGAACCTTTCCCATGCGTTCTTTCTGGATACGAAGCATCATGACCACATCCGCGCCTTCCAGGGCGGCATCCACGGAAGGTGCCACCCGAACCCCATACCCTTCTATGCCTTTGGGAATCATAGTGGGTGGACCGCAGACCCGCACGGAAGCCCCCATCTTCACAAGCCCCTCCATATTGGACCGGGCTACCCGGCTGTGGGCGATATCCCCGATGATGGCCACCTCAAGTCCCCGGATACAACCTTTTTTTTCCCGTATGGTCATCATATCCAGCAGAGCCTGGGTGGGATGGGCATGTTTGCCATCGCCCGCATTGATCACACCGCAGGACAGACGCCTGGCAATGAAGTGGGCGGCTCCCGAAGTGCCGTGCCGCATGACCAGCACATCGGGCTGCATGGCTTCCAGGGTTTTTACCGTATCCAGCAGGGTTTCCCCCTTGGCCATGCTGGAGCCGCTCTTGCCAAGGGCAATCACGTCCGCACTCAGGCGTTTTCCCGCAATATCAAAGGAAACTTTGGTCCTTGTGCTGTCTTCATGAAAAAAAAGCACCAGAGTTTTTCCCCGGAGCGTGGGAACTTTTTTCACAGGCCTTAAGGAAATTTCCTTCATTCCCTGGGCTGTATCCAGAATATGGGTGATTTCCTCCGCAGAAAGGGAGGCGATGTCCAGAATATCTTTTTTGGTGAACTGCATACCCCTCCAGGAAATCCTGAGTCGCCTGAAAAAAGATCAGACCCCCGGATCCGCCTTAAAGATCATGGTCCCAAAGCCGTTTCAAATCAGGAAAGAAAATTGCCAAGCCTGCCCCAGCGCGGCCGGAAACGGTCCTGATCCCAGGACCAGTAAATCATGAAGGCCTTGCCTTTTACGGAACGCACATCCACATACCCCCAGTATCGACTGTCACTGCTGTGATCCCGATTGTCTCCCATGGTAAAAAGCATGCCTTCGGGCACTGTGATGGGCCCCATGTTGTCCCTTGGGCTTAGCTCCTTGCGGTAAAAAACAGGATCCTTAAAAACCGCATAGGGCTCATGGGGAACGGGTTTTCCGTTCCGGTAAAGCTGCTTGTCGCGGATTTCCAGCCGATCTCCCGCTACCCCCACCACGCGTTTGATGAAATCCTTACGGGGATCTTCCGGATAGGCAAACACCACAATGTCTCCATGCCTGGGATTTTTCCCGCCCACAAGGGGTTCGCCGAAAAAGGGCATTTTCAATCCGTAGGATAATTTATTCACCAGGATATGGTCACCGATCTGCAAGGTTTCCAACATGGATCCCGATGGAATCTTGAACGCCTGGACCCCGAAGGTCCGGATGAGAAGGGCCAGGACCACGGCGATGACGATGGCCTCCACATTCTCCCGCCAGGCCGAAGGTTTGGGACCCGCCTTTGCCAGTTCCGATGCTGCCTGAGTTTTCACACGTCTGCCTTATTCAAGATAGGGTTGGAGAGATAAAAAAGCCCATAAAAATCCCCCTTTCCCATGGAAGAAAAGGGGGGAGAAGGCCCGCATCTACACCGGACCGGGAAGTAAAAACTGGGGTTCTCCCAGGAAAAATTTACCCCTTTCAATCCATTCCTTGAGAATCAAAGCCACTTCCCTTGCCTTCACCATACTGGAAAGGGGCACCGTGGGAATGGTTTTCCCCTCCACCACAATGCTGCCGGACTTCAATTCCGCATAACTGACCTGACCATAACTGCGGGAAACCCCGTTGGGATAATCCATGCCGTAATCCACCACCTGGGTGAAGATATCCGAATCCCGGACCCCGGTATACCGGGCCATGTCCTCGTTCAGGATGGGGATGGGAATACCAAGGCCAAGGGACAGGGAACATCCGTACCCCCGTATGCTCACCCCCCGCAACCACTCGGGCTTCATCTGCTTTAAGTCTCCCATCACAAAAAGAGTGCCCGCCGGGGTCACAGGAATCCCCTTTTCCGTTCGCTGGGCCTGGGGCTTGTGCTGGGTTCCCCACCAGGTGACATACCCCACGCCGCCGCCAAGAAAGATCCGGGTGCCAAGGCCAATGGTTCTGTAACAGGGGTCATTCATTAAAGGACTCAAGGCCCCGGCGCTGCAATAATTGGCATTGCCCATACGGGGTTTCAGGGTACCCATATAGGTATAAATGGTTTTCTTGGTGGTGTTGATGGCGCAGTTGTAATTCTGATAGGCATTTCTCGGATTGCAGAGCAGGGCCTGGGGAAGATCGGCCAGGGTCACATCCTTTTCAAAAAGGCGATTGGGATAACAGGTGGTGCCATAGCCCTCGGAGCGCATATGCACTTTTTTCCCGGCCACCAGGTCCTCAATCACATGCCCCCCCCCGTAGTTGAAGGATCCGGGATACACCTTGTTGAGGGGATCTTCCGCTGCGGCTTCCGTTGCACCGATGTAACAATCCACCGCAGCCAGTCCGCCGTAGGCCGCCACACCGTTGAGCCAGGTGTGGGACGCCTTGGTGGTGGGAACGGAGTGACCAAAATTGATGAAAGCGCCGGAGGAACACATGGGAGCAAAGGTGCCCGTGGTCACCACATCCACATGCCGCGCCGCAGCCACAGGTCCCTCGTTTTCCACAATGTCGATCATTTCTTCCGCTGTCACCACAACGGCTTTACCCGCAGCAATCTTTGCGTTGATCTCCTGGTAGGTTTTATTCACCTCAAACGCAGCCATGCCTTCTCCCCCACGCTAGCCGTAAATCCCGGCCGCGATATCACGAAGTTTTGATAAGATGTTGTTCTCCACCCAATTGGGATCCAGCCACTCAATGGGGTTCACAAAAATATTATGCACAATCACGCCAAAATGCAGATGATCCCCCCCGGCCATACCCGTTACCCCTGTCCGGCCGATGATGTCCCCCCGGGCCACCATGTCCCCCAGAGAAACCTGGATCTGACTGAGGTGGGCATAGTGGGAAAAAAGCCCGCATCCATGGTCAATGATCACATTCCTGCCATAGATTCCTATGGTATCCACCAGAACGACCTTTCCCGCCTCTGCCGCAGGAACGGGAGACTGGGCAATGGAAGCCAGATCCACGCCCATATGAAACTGCCGGTCAATTTCCCGGCCATTGTAATAATAAATTCTCCGGTCTGCAAATCCCCCCCGGTTTGCCGCCGCAGGAAGAGGCAGAAAGTGTCTTTCCCAGAATGGACGCGGCTCGGATTTCTCCGTTGCCGCAAAAATCTGCGCCTCGTTCTGTTCCCTCAGCTTGTTGTTCACCTTCAGGAATTTTTCCAGGGGGGATTCCGGATCTCCGCTGGGAATCTGGAATTCGGGCATCTTCCAGTTTAAAAAACGATCGCTGATGTTGATCTTATCCTCAGGAAAACGTCTGGCATTCACGTGATGGGGAAATCCTCCTCTGCCGATATTTCCGGCAAAGTCCTCCGCCACAATGAAGATCTCAGCGCCTGATCCTGGCTCATGCCCCAATCCGAAAAAAGCCACATGGATATCCTTATTCGGGCCAAACCCCCCATATCCAGGAAAAAATCTGCCATCCACCTTCACACCGCTGCGCAGGACCGGCTCGGAAAGGCGATACCCCACAAGGCCTGCTCCTCCGTGGCTGAGATAATGCTGCCGGGTGACCACACTGATTTCCGGCGGCCGGGTGTCCACCCGCATCTCCCGCTCATAGGTGCCAAGATTTCCCTTGAAACCTCCGCGCAAGGACGCATCCCGCGCCCGTACCCGCAAGGTGCCCATGCCATCGGTGATCCCCGCTTCCGCAGGTTTGAAGGCAAAACGCAGGGAGGTATGGGCCACACCCGTGGCTCCCAGGAAACCGCTCCCAGGAAACAGCCTCTGTTCCAGAACATGCTCTTTGCCGTCCTTGAAAAAAAGAACCTGAACCTCTTTCACCCCCCGGCCCACGTCCATCACTTCCAGGGCGATCTCCCCATCCTTTCCCAGACTGCTGCCTTCCACAAGCATCCGGATTTCCGGCCTGCGCCCTTCAAAACAGGTGAACACCAGCCACACAATGGCGCAAAGCAAAAGGCCTGCAAGGGGTACAAACAACCAGGTCCTGCTGCTGTTTTCCTTTTTCTTCATCGTTTCTCTGTCCTTCCGCCACAGTTTTTTTCACCATCTATTCCGGCCGCATTCATAACAGTTCACTCCAGGGGAATCAAGCCCGGAGCCTCTGAACCCCCTCTTGGAAAAAACCCGCACCCCCGGATTTTAAAGCCGAAAATTCCGACATGTACAAAGATATCCCTGCTGAAGGCCCCAACCCATGACCATCGGCTTGACTTTTGCATAGGCGCGGGCTAGGAATAGACGTTTAAGATCATCAGATGGGTATTGGGTTAAAAAATACGAAAGATACTGAATGAAAATTCATCTGAAAAACACAGCCATCCCCTTAGGCCCCAGACATCCTCTCCTGCTCATTGCGGGTCCCTGCGCCATTGAAGATGCCGATCTCTGCCTGAACATCGCAGACTTTCTGCACAAAGAGACGGAAAAAAGAAAGATTCCCTACATCTTCAAAGCCTCCTTTGACAAGGCCAACCGCAGCAGCATCACCTCTTTCCGGGGACCAGGTCTTGAAGAGGGGCTGCGAACCCTGGAAAGGGTGCAGACCTCCATCGGCGTTCCCGTCATTTCCGACATCCATCTACCCGAACAGGCCAAGCCTGCGGCAGAGGTGCTGGACATGCTCCAGATTCCCGCCTTCCTGTGCAGACAGACCGACCTCCTCTCTGCGGCGGCCCGTACGGGGAAACCCGTAAACGTCAAAAAGGGCCAGTTCCTTGCCCCCTGGGATATGCAGAATGTGGTTTCCAAGCTGGAAGAATCCGGATGCCGGGAAATCCTTCTCACGGAACGGGGAGCCAGTTTCGGCTACAACAACCTGGTGGTGGATTTCCGCAGCTTTCCCATCCTCAGCGGCTTCGGCCATCCGGTCATCTTTGACGCCACCCACAGTGTCCAACTGCCCGGCGGCTCCGGCACCCACTCTTCAGGACAACGCGAGTTTGCGCCCATCCTCGCCCGGAGCGCCGTGGCCGCAGGCGCAGACGGCCTTTTCATTGAGGCTCACCCCCAGCCGGAAAAAGCTCTCTGCGATGGGGCCAATTCTCTGCATCTTCAGGACGTCCCCCGCCTTCTGGACCAGCTTATCGCCATCAAAGCCATTATCGGGGAAGAGATACCGTGAAAACATCCTTTTGCGACATAGCGCTTCTCCTTCTGGATGTGGATGGGGTTCTCACCCCAGGAACCATCATCTATAATGATGCAGGCGAGGAAACCAAGGTTTTCCATGTAAAAGACGGTCTTGGCCTCCGGCTTCTCATGGACGCAGGTATCCGTGTGGGCATTGTCACCGGACGGGCCGCGCCTGCCCTGCGGCACCGGCTGGCCAACCTCGGCATCACCCTTATCTGGGATGGGGTGAAAAACAAGGCCGCGCTGATCGAGGAAATCCAGTCCCGCACAGGCCTTTCCCCCCAGGCCATGGCCTTTATGGGAGACGATCTTCCGGATCTCGGCCTCATGCAGCGGGTGGGGCTTTCCATTACCGTTGCAGACGCGGCTCTCGAGGTCCGGGAAAGGGCGGGATTTACGACCAGGGCTCCGGGCGGCCAGGGGGCTGTCCGGGAAGTGTGCGAGGCCATCCTGAAAGCCAAGGGGCTCTGGGATGCCCTTGTGGATCGCTGCCTGCAATGACCCCCTTTCGTCGCAAACGCATTTTTTTCATGCTCTTTGCCCTGGGCCTCATCCTGGTCACCCTGCTTCTTTTTCTTGTGGAATACCTCACAGCCCCCCCCGCCGCACCGACTTCCCTCCAGCGCACCGACATCTCCCTTTCCCGCTTCCGCCATACGGCCACGGAAAAGGAGAGAATTCTCTGGACCCTCTCTGCGGACAGGGCGGATTATGACAGACAGGCCGGGATGGTGGAAATGACAGGGGTCATGGTCACCTATATCAGCGAGGACCATACGCCCCTCACCGCCCGTTCCCACAAAGGCCTTGCGGATGTGAATGCAAAGGATGTCCGCCTCACGGAAAAGGTAGAAGTGACCCACCCCCTCTACCTGCTGGAAAGCGAAGCCCTGCTCTATGCATCCGACACCCAGGTGCTGGCCTCCCCCGTGAAAACCCGGGTCACAGGAACCCAGTTTCAGATGGAAGCCGACGCCGCAAGCTATGAACTTCCTTCCGGCGTACTGCGCCTTACCGGACAGGTGAAAGGAGTCCTCCATGCGCCCATGTCCTCACCCTAAGGTTTGCCGATCCTCCGCCCTCAGGCAAAGAGGCCTTTTCGCAGCCGCCTTGTTTTTCTGCATGTATTCCTTTTCAGCCTTGGCAGACCTCCTTCCCATACGTTTTGAAAGCGCACATATGGACTGGGAAACCCAGTCAAAAGAAATCCGCATGGAAGGCAGCGCCCGGATTTTCGGGGAAGAAGCAAGTATTGAAGCCGACCTCATCCGGATCCGCTTCCTCTCCCAAGAGATGGAAAAGGCCTTTTCGGAACAGAACCTCGAAAGCCTCCAGGCCGAAGGTCGGGTGCGCCTCCGACACCAGGATTTCCAGGGCCGGGCGGACAAGGCCCGGTATGAGACCCAGTCCCAGAGACTCCGACTGGAAGGCCGTCCTGCGGAATTCCGGAATCCGGATATCCGCATCACAGGAGACAGCATTTTCTATGATCACCGCCTCGACGAGATGCAGGTGGAAGGACGCAAAGAGCGCCTTTCCACCCTTCATTACGGGCAAAAGGGATCGGACCCCCCTGCCCTTGTGGCCCACGCCCTTTCCCAGGACTGGAACATGACTTCCCGCACCCTGGTGTTCAAAGGAGAGGTACACATCGTCCAGGCGGGAATGACCCTCAGGGCGGATGCCGTCACCCTCCGTTACCAGGGAAAAGACCTTCCCTTGCAGACGGAAAAGGGAGAGGATCCCCTTCTTTCCATCGAAAGCGTTGTGGCCGAAGGCAAGGTGGAGATCACCCATCCGGATGGCAGAGCCTCCGGAGAGCGGGCCATCTTCATTGCCCAGGATGACACCATCACCCTCACGGGAAGCCCCGCGCGGGTGGAGCGTCTCGGCCACGTCCTCCAGGGGCCCGCCATCCGCATGAACCGCACAACCGGCGAGATGGAAATTTCAGGAGGCGTCTCCGGCACCCTCCTTCAGGACAAAAAGAAACCTCTGCCCCTACCCTTCTGATTTTTTTTGGAGAAAACCCCATGCCCGTTTTGCACGTGGAACAACTGGAAAAACGCTACGGAGACAGAAAGGTGGTGGACGGCGTTTCCCTGAGGGTGGAAAGCCAGCAGGTCATCGGGCTCCTCGGACCCAACGGGGCCGGAAAAACCACCACTTTTTATATGGCCGTAGGCCTCATCCGACCGGACGGGGGCAGGGTTTTCCTTGACGATAAAGACCTGACAGACTATCCCATGTATATGCGGGCTCGCTACGGCATCGGCTACCTGCCTCAGGAAGCCTCCATATTCAGAAAGCTTTCCGTCCGGGACAATCTCCTCATCATCCTTGAAAACCTGGATATGGGCAGAACGGAACAGAGGCAAAAAGCCGAAGCCCTTCTGGAAGAACTGGGCATCCGCCATCTGGGAGACCAGAAGGCCACGGTTCTTTCCGGCGGGGAACGCAGGCGACTTGAAATTGCGCGGGTGCTGTCCACGGATCCTTCCTTCATCCTCCTGGATGAGCCCTTTGCGGGGGTGGATCCTCTGGCTGTCAGCGATATTCAGAACATCATCGCCTATCTCAGCCAGCGGGGCATCGGCGTTCTGATTTCAGACCATAATGTTCGGGAGACCCTCGGCGTATGCGATATGGCCTACATACTGCATTCCGGCAGGGTTGTGGATTCGGGATCCCCTGCGGACATCGCCGCAAGTCCCATTGCCCGAAAAACCTATTTAGGAGACGGATTCCGGTTATAAAATGGCCATAGAACTCCGACAACAACTCAAGCTTACCCAGCAACTTGTCATGACGCCTCAACTGCAGCAGGCTATCAAGCTGTTGCAATTGTCCCGCCTTGAACTCGTGGATGCCATACAACAGGAGCTGGAACAAAATCCCGCCCTGGAAGAACGCGTGGACGCACCGGAGGGGGAAACCCCGGATATGGCTGAGGCCGTTTCCTCGGAAGAAATGCTGCAGGAAGTGGAAATCAGTGAAAAGGTCAGCCCGGAAACGGACTGGGAGGCCTACCTCGACGAGTACAGCAGCGCAGGCAGGGTGCACTTTGAATCCGAGGAAAGGGAAGCACCCCGCTATGAAAACTTTGTCTCAGAAAAGGAAAGCCTCCACGACCACCTGCTCTGGCAGTTGTCCATGGCAGATGTGGATCCGGAAATCCAGACCCTGGCCAGCCTGATCATCGGCAACATCAACACCGATGGGTACCTTGACGCCACACTGGATGAAATCAGCCAGGTAAGCGGATATCCGGAGAGCGCCGCAGAAGAAGCACTCAGACAGGTGCAGTCCTTTGACCCTGCGGGCGTGGGCGCACGGAATCTCAAGGAATGCCTGCTTCTCCAGATTCGGCGCCTGGGCCTTGAGGCAGACATCGTGGAAAAAATCATCGCCCACCATCTCAAGCACCTTGAAAACAAAAACTTCAAGGCCATTGCCAAAAGCCTCAAAGAACCCCTTGAGACCATCATCGCCGCCGTAGGCGTCATCCGCTCTCTGGAGCCCAAACCCGGCCGGGAATTCCACAATGAAGCGCCGGTGTATATCACACCGGATATTTATGTATACAAGCACAATGATGATTTCATCATCACCCTCAATGACGATGGTATGCCCAGGCTGCACATCAACCCCTATTACAAAAAAGCCATGCGCACCGGAGAAAAAATCTCAGGGGAAACCAAGGATTATCTTCAGGAAAAAATGCGTTCCGCCTCCTGGCTCATCAAAAGCATCCAGCAGAGACAAAAAACCATCTACAATGTTATGGAAAGTATTGTACGCTTTCAGCGGGATTTCTTTGAAAAGGGTGTGGCCTACTTAAAACCCATGGTGCTGCGGGACGTGGCCCAGGACATCCAGATGCACGAATCCACCATCAGCCGGGTGACCACCAACAAGTATGCCTATACGCCCCAGGGGCTTTTTGAGCTGAAATACTTTTTCAACAGCTCCATCAGCCGGGTGGAAGGCGAGGCCATGGCCTCGGTGAGTGTACTTGAAAAAATCAAGCAACTTGTGGAAAGCGAGGATCCCCAGAACCCCTACAGCGATCTGAAAATCGCCACCATTTTCGAGGAGGAGCAAAACATCCGCATTGCCCGAAGGACCATTGCCAAGTACAGGGAAATCCTTAAAATTCTTCCGTCCAGCAAACGCAGACAATACTGATGAGGAGGTAGGGCCCATGAAGACATCCGTGACCTTCAAGAACATCGAACCCTCCGAAGCACTGAAGGACTACGCCGCCAACAAACTCTCCAGGCTGGACAAACAGTTTGACAGCCCGGCCGAAGCCCAGGTTGTCCTGTCTGTGGAAAAGATCCGCCATATCGTAGAAGTGCGCGTCACCTGTGACCGTCTCAGCTTCCAGGCCACGGAAGAAACGGAAAACATGTATTCAGCCCTGGACCTTGTGGTGGATAAGCTCAAAAAGCAGATCCGCAGAACCAAGGAAAAGGTCCGGGAAAACCGTCCCGTATCCAAAGCAGGCATCAAGGGTGCCGAAGCGGCAATGGCTGAAGAAATTTCCCAGAATGCGGAAACCGAGGCCCAGGATTTTCCTGAAAAGCCTCAGTTTGTTGTGGAATCCATGCATTTCAAACCCATGGATGCGGAAGAGGCGGCCATGCAGCTTGCCCTCTCAGACAAGGACTTTATCGTCTACACCGACGCCAGAACCGATCAGGTCCATGTTCTGTACCGACGAAAAGACGGGGATCTCGGCCTGATCCAGCCATCCGCCTGATCCAACACAAAGGACCACAGGCCCTGCAAAGGGCTCTGGCCGCATACGGTCAGGGCCCTGGGCCCTTTCACAAGGTTGATCCATGAAGCTTCTGGATGTTCTGACCCATGAGACCATCATCACCGATCTTCAGGCCCGCGACAAAATGGCTGCGCTGGAAGAACTTGTCGCCCCCCTTGCCCGGCAAAAGAATCTGCCGAAAGAGGAGCTGATGCGCGTACTTCTGGAAAGGGAGCGTCTCGGCAGCACGGGCATCGGGGATGGCATCGCCATTCCCCATGGTAAGCTAGAAACTCTCCCTCACCTGGCCCTTGCCTTCGGCAAAAGCCGCAGGGGCGTTTCCTTTGACTCCCTTGACAACAAACCTGTCCACCTTTTTTTTGTGATCCTGACTCCCCTCACCGAAACCGGGCTGCACCTTCAGGTTCTTGCCCGGATATCAAGGCTTCTGCGGAATGCCTCCCTGAAGGAGGAACTGCGTAAGGCCGCAAGCCCTGAGAGAGTCTGCGAGCTTCTTTCTCCCATGGACGAGGATTTTTAAGCACAAAATCTCCCCTTTTGCCGCAAAGACGACGCCCATGAAAACCAACGAAAAAATCATTGTAATCACGGGTCTTTCCGGGTCCGGAAAAAGCACAGCCGCAGCCGCCCTGGAAGACGCAGGCTTTTACTGTGTGGATAACCTGCCCGTGGCCCTCCTTCCCAAATTCCTTGAGCTGCGGATCCACAGCGACACCGCAGATTTCAATGGTCTGGGGTTTATCATGGATATCCGGGAAAAGGGTTTTCTTGAAAAGCATACGGATATTTTTACGGAAGTCCGCAACCAGGGTTGGAATTTCCAGCTCATCTTTCTTGAAGCGCGGGAAGAGGTGCTTCTCAACCGTTTCAGCCAGACCCGCAGGCAGCACCCCCTTTCTCCGGGCAAATCCCTCATGGACAGCATCCGTGAGGAAATTCAGCGCATGACCCCTCTCAGGGAAAGCGCCGACCAGGTCATTGATACCTCCGACACCACCGTACATGCCCTCAAGGCGCTGATTATGGGAATTGCCCAGCACTGCATTTTCGCAGACGCCCTCCGGGTGGATGTCTTAAGTTTTGGCTTCAAATACGGCCCTCCGCGGAATATGGATATGCTCGTGGATGTCCGCTTTCTTCCCAACCCCTATTTTACGCCGGAGCTGCGGGATCTCACCGGAGAAGATGCCGCGGTGCGGGACTTCATCTTCTCCCATGAGGAGACCCAGATCTTTTTGCAAAAGTACCTCGACCTCCTTGACTATTTGATCCCTTTGTATAAAAGAGAGGGCAAAGCCTACCTCACCCTGGGGATAGGCTGCACCGGCGGCCGCCACCGATCCGTGGCCATCACGCGCCGTATTTTCGAGCATCTGCAGGGTCAGGTGGGACAACTGGGGATCCATCACAGGGATATTCTCCGCCAGTCTTCCTCCAGCTGACCAAAACCCTTAAACGGGGACTTGATTTTCATGATTGGAATTGCCGTTGTCACCCACTGCCAACTCGCCCAGGCCCTGATCGAAGCGGCGGAGTTCATCCTCGGTGAACCGCCCCGCAATGTGGCCGCCGTATCTGTCAATATCCGTGAAAACGCAGACACCATCCGCAAAACCATAGCAGAAACCCTTAAAAAATTGGATGAGGGAGAAGGTCTCCTCATCCTCACCGACATGTTCGGCGGCAGCCCCTCCAACCTCAGCTATTCCTTTCTGGAAGAAGGACGCATTGAAGTGATCAGCGGGGTCAATCTGCCCCTTCTCATCCGGGCCATCAGCCTCAGAAAACGCGTACCCATCCATGAAATCGGCATCCAACTGGAAGCCCACGGAAAAAGAAGCATCACCCTGGCCAGTGGTGTCCTGAAAGGAATGCCCCGCAGTGCCCAGAAGGGATAATGTCCACATCCGTCCCATGGGGACCCAAGACCTTGCCGCAGTCACAGCCCTTGAAAGCCTTGTATTCAGCCATCCCTGGACCTGGGCGGATTTCATGGCCGAGCATCGTCATCCCCAGGCCTTCTGCCGTGTGCTCACAGAGACAGCAGATTCCCATCCCCTGGCCTACCTTTGCTGCAGAAAGGTCATGGACGGCATTGAAATCCTCAAGATCGCCGTTCATCCCCAATATCAGCAAAGGGGCTTTGCAAAGCGGCTTATGGCGGATCTGTATGCGGAAGCCAGCACCTCGCCAACACCCCGACTTTTTCTTGAAGTTGCCAGCATCAATACCGCAGCCCTGAGCTTTTACAGGGATCAGGGCTTTAAAAGCACAGGCATTCGCAAACGATACTATCCTGGCGGTATTGATGCGCTTAATATGATGAAAAACCTTGAAGGAGGAACCATGACCATCAAAGTCGCCATCAACGGCCTGGGACGCATCGGCCGCGTGGTATTCCGCTGCGCTCTGCAGCATCCGGAAATCGAGATTGCCGCCATCAACGACCTCGGAGCCCCGGAAACCATGGCCCATCTGCTCAGCTACGATTCCGTACACGGCAGGCTCAACGCCCAGATCGAAGCCAAGCCAGACGCCATTGTGGTCAATGGCCGCAGCATTCCCTTCTTTGCCAAAAAAGATCCCGCAGAACTGCCCTGGAAGGATCTTGGCATTGACATCGCAGCAGAATGCACCGGCGTTTTTGTGGACAGGGAAAAGGCCCAGACCCACCTTCAGGCGGGGGCCAAGCGGGTGATTATTTCCGCGCCGGGTAAAAACCCCGACGCCACCTTTGTCATGGGTGTTAATGAAGAAACCTTTGATCCTGAAAAACACTTCATCGTTTCCAACGCCTCCTGCACCACCAACTGCCTTGCTCCGGTGGCCAAGGTGCTCATGGAGAATTTCGGTATCCGCCAGGGCCTCATGACCACCATTCACTCCTATACGGGGGACCAGCGCATTCTGGATTTTCCCCATAAGGATCTGCGCCGGGCCAGAGCCGCAGGACTTTCCATGGTTCCCACCACCACGGGCGCGGCCAAGGCCGTGGGTCTTGTGCTTCCCAGCCTCCAGGGCAGGCTCAACGGCCTTTCCATCCGCGTTCCCACGCCCAACGTATCCATGATAGACCTTGTGGTGAACACAGAACGCAAAGGGCTTACCAAGGCAGACGTGAACGCCGCCCTCAAGGCCGCCAGCGAAGGGGCACTCAAGGGCATCCTGGGCTTTGAGGAAAAACCGCTGGTTTCCATGGACTTCAACGGCTGCCCCCTTTCCTCCATTGTGGATGCCCCCACAACGGAAACCATAGGAGAAGACATGGTGAAGGTGCTGGCCTGGTACGATAACGAAACCGGCTACTCCCAGCGCATGGTGGACCTTGCCGCCTTTATGGGAAAGCGGATCTGAACCCGCCCCAGACAAAAACAGTCACAGTCCCGCCATGGCCTTTTGCTCCTGACGGGACCTTTCAAACCAGCCTGGTGAAGGAAAGGCAGAACAATGAATCGGAAAAAACTCATTGTAGCCAACTGGAAAATGCATAAAACCCCGGAAGAAGCCACAAGGGACGCCAAAGCCATTGCCATGGCCCTGGGAGCCCTGCCTCCCCACGCGGACGTGGCCCTGGCACCTCCCTTCCCCGCCCTTGTCAGCACACACCAGAGCCTCGCCGGGACGCCCCTTCTTCTCGCCGCCCAGAACGCCCATACCGAGCCTCAAGGGGCCTTTACAGGCGAAACCTCGGCTCCCATGCTCAAGGCCTGCGGCTGTCGTTTTGTCATTACCGGACACTCCGAGCGTCGCCAGTATTGCGGCGAAACCGATACCCTGATCCAGGCCAAGCTTCAGGCCATTCTCCGCGAAGACATGTGCCCCATCCTGTGCATCGGAGAACGGGAGGAAGAAAGAAATACAAACCTCACCTTCAAAGTGCTTGACAAACAAGTCAGAGAAGCGGTAAAAGGCCTCTCCGTAACGGACGCAGATTTTCTGGTCCTTGCCTATGAGCCCGTATGGGCCATTGGAACCGGGAAAACCGCCAGTACGGATCAGGTTCAGGAAGTCCATGCCTTCTTACGGAAAACCCTGGCGGAAAGTCTTGAAAAAGACCTTGCCAAGCGCATTCGGATTCTGTATGGTGGCAGCGTCAAACCATCCAATATCAAGGAGTTAATGGAACTTCCCGATGTGGATGGAGCCCTTGTGGGTGGCGCAAGCCTGGATCCTGAAACCTTTGTATCCCTGATCAGAAACGGACTGTATTCATGACGGCACTGCTCGTTACGCTTCATATTGTTGTATGCCTTACCCTGATTGTGATCGTGCTTCTTCAGGCTGGCAAAGGCGCTGAAATGGGTGCTGCCTTTGGCAGTGGATCCAGCCAGGCTCTTCTTGGCGCTTCGGGCGGGCAGACTTTAATCGGTAAAATCACAACAGGCGTTGCCATTTTGTTCATGCTGACGTCCTTAAGTCTTGCCTGGATTTCCGGAAATAAAAAAGTGGGCTCCATTATGCCGGAGTCTGTGATCGTACAGCCGGTGGTACAGGAAAAAGCTTCTGAATAAGTTTTGTTTGCCGAAGTGGTGGAATTGGTAGACACGCTGTGTTGAGGGCGCAGTGGGGAGACCCGTGCCGGTTCAAATCCGGCCTTCGGTACCAAATAAGAATCGCTCTTTAAGATCTATCCTCAGTACCTGGTGGGGTTCCCGAGTGGTCAAAGGGAACAGACTGTAAATCTGTCGGCCAAGCCTTCGGAGGTTCAAATCCTCCCCCCACCACCATATGCGTCCCCATCGTCTAGCCCGGTCCAGGACACCGGCCTTTCACGCCGGCGACAGGGGTTCGAATCCCCTTGGGGACGCCAAAAAATCATGTGCCGAAGTGGTGGAATTGGTAGACACGCTGTGTTGAGGGCGCAGTGGGAAAACCCGTGCCGGTTCAAATCCGGCCTTCGGTACCATCTTATCTCTCCCCTTTGTTTTTACCTCCGAAAAATACATGCTGCGGTGGGGTTCCCGAGTGGTCAAAGGGAACAGACTGTAAATCTGTCGGCCAAGCCTTCGGAGGTTCAAATCCTCCCCCCACCACCATATTGCGTCCCCATCGTCTAGCCCGGTCCAGGACACCGGCCTTTCACGCCGGCGACAGGGGTTCGAATCCCCTTGGGGACGCCACTTCTTACCCAGTCTCATCCGCCCACGCCCCTGTTTTGCCGGATCCACATCCCCTGAAACCGTATCGTCGAATCTGATAAAAAAACCAAGACCTTTTCCTCGGACGCGGCGTCCAGGGCGCTCGCACCTTACCAGGCCCTTTTCCTTAAAGCTCTTCCATGATGGCCTGCTCTTCCCTGTTTCGGTTTTCTGCAAAAAACTTCAGATAGTCCATAAGATCCCGTGAGGCCTGGGCCGCCTGATGACAATCCCCTTCGGATACAGCCAGCAGAATTCTCTGGTAGAGAAGCGCTCCGTTCCTCGAATCTTCTGCTTCCTTATTCATAAACCAGAAGCGCCGGGAAAGACTCAGAAGCGGGGTCATGGCCTGGGCAAAAAAAAAGTTCTGCGTGGCTTCCACAAGGGTTTCGTGGATTTCACGCAGATAAACCAGGACTTCTGCATCATCGTCCACCCTTGCTGCCTCCAGAATGCCATCCCCCAGAGTCCGCATGCGTCGCTTCTGCATTTCCGTCGCCCGCATAGCCGCATGATGCACACAGGCCCCCTCAATGGCCCGCCGCACCTCAAGGATACGCAGCTGATCCTCCATGGTCAGGCAAGCCACCTGGATGCCCCTGCGGGGATGGATACAGACCATGCGATCATGGGCCAGACGTTGCAGGGCTTCCCGCACAGGGGTGCGCCCCAGCCCCAGCCACATGGCCAGCTGCTTTTCTGAATATAAACGTCCGGCCTCCAGCTCATTGAAAACGATCATTTTTTCAAGGCCTGCGCGGGCCAGCTCCGCAAGGGTCTTCTGCATCCTTCTTTCTCCGTCCATGAACCCCGGCCTATGCAGAGTCAGAGCCCAGGGAAAGGGCTGTGAACCGTTTGGTCCGCTCAATGATCTTTTCATAATAGGAAGCATTTCTCTGGAGATAATAATGCACCTCAAGGCCTGAATTTCCCAGCCTGTGCTGCCGCATGAAGGCGTTCAGCGTAAAGGGCGAATGGAACCTGCGCACGTAAAGCTCCCCCCAGGCATTGGCATAGATCACCGCAAGATCGTTGATATCTTTTTCATAAGGATTTTTTTCAAAGCTGATCACCACCAGCATTTTGGTAAAGCGTTCCGCCTTTAAAAAAACATCCGCATCCCTTTCCGTGACATCACAGGTGCCAAAGAGATCTTTGATTTTTTCAGAAAGATTGATGATTTCCTGCAAGGTGACGCTGGAAGTATTGGGTTCCATCCGCATGTGGGTCCGGACATAAAGACCGTTCCACACGCCAAAGGCCACAGCTTCCAGAATATCCGCATCCGCAAGCAGAGGCAGGGAGCGATCCGAACCCGAAAAAAGCGACCATCGTCCTTCACCCATCCACACAAATTCCAGGGATTGGAGATTAAAACCATACCCAGGCCGGGGAAGGTGCACCACCTTGTGTTCTTTTTTCTGATAAATGGCTGTGATTCTGCGGCCCAGCACCGTAAGGTCTCTGCGATCCATAAAGGAAGCCACACCGGAAGCACAACGCACAATATCCTCATAAAAACGGAACAGACGCAGCATCATGGCCTTTCCAAGGCGCATCTGCCGGGCCGCATCCCAGCTTTCAAAGGCTCCCAACTCAAACTGATCTTCCCGGGAAAGTCCCGCCATACGCACAAAACGCAGGGTCTGCTCCCTGCGTATGGGCCGCTTATGTTCAAAGGCTGTAAGGCCGCAACGCAGATAAAAGCACCGGGCAAGAAGCCGTCTCTCCTCTTCGGGAAGTTCTTTTCCATACTCCTGCAGGATCAGGGCCATGGAAAAATTCAGGGGATCCAGAAAAAAAGAGCCCTCTTTCAGCACCTCTTCCCGAAAACGATGACAAGGCAGGGCCTCTTCCGTTCTGTCGAGGTACATGCGCAAAAGGGTCATCTTGATCACAGATTTCAGAGGGCTGGTAAGGGATTTGTGCAGCTGCCAGAGGGCTGCACCAAAAAATTCCTGCACGGACACCCGCTCCAGGTTGCCAAGGTCCACCATATCCTCGGCAATCCGTCCCAGTTTCCAGATTCTTTCCCAGGTTTTCTCGTAGTCCAGGGTTTCCTCGCCATCCCAGCAGACCCACCAGAAAGGCGTCTTACCCATGAGTACGATGCAGGTGCGGTAGAATTCCTCTTTCAGCACGTTTTTCTGGGCTGACCCCGAACTTTCATCCAGCGCCCGACCAAAATCTCCCCTGCGAATGGCTTCCAGATCCGACAGAAAAAAATACACAGGGATGCGACAATGGATATCCAGCCAGTCTTTAATGATGTTGATCTTCTGCTGCAGGATCTTCCAGCCTTCCCTTCCGATCCGTCGGCTGTCACAGCAGATCCACACATCACAATCCGAATCCGGCGTCTGGGCCAGGGTGCCCACACTGCCGATGGAATACAGGCCATCAATGCAGTGGCCGGTTTTTCTCAGGAGAAAACGGGTCTCCCCAAGACCGAACATGGCCCGGAAGCGCCCTTCCCTCTTGCGGATCTCAGGGCAGCGATCAATGCCATGCACCCTGAAAGAGGAGTCCGTATGCTCAATGTATCCCGGAACCCGGGGATGGTTCACGCTGAGCATCCAGGGCAGAAGATAGAGAATCTGAAAGGCTTCCTTGGGCGCGCTTTCAAAAAACATCCGCTGACGCTCACGATTATAGCGCTGAAATTTATCCAGATTTTCCAGTATTTTTTTTTCTGTCAAGGAAAGTACGCTCCAGAATTCTTGCCATCCGATAAACAAGCGTTTAACTTGTGTTCAGGTTGAAAGCCTGAATGCTTCACAACTCTTCCGGTATGAACCCAAGGGATACACTGCCCCATAACCCCATGAAACAGAATCCGGTCAACTGCCATCGCTGCCGCCATTTTTATGTCACCTGGGATCCCCGCTTTCCCAATGGCTGCCGCGCCCTGAATTTCAAAACCCGTGAAATCCCCTCGATGGTGGTTCTGCGCAGTTCCGGAGAGCCCTGCCACTTCTACAACCCCAAAGATCCAGGCCCGAAAACCCCCAAAAAAAAGCCGCTTGTGGTTGCCTGAGAGTCTCTTCAGGCCCTTCATGGATGAGCAAGGGCCTTCACCTCCGCCATACGCCCGCAGGACATCTTTCCCTCGGGACATCGCCCCTGCACAAAGCAGCCCGGCCCTGAAGCCCTGAAAAGCCCCGGCGCCTCTGCCACAAGAAGAGAGCGCATCTTCCAGGCAATATCCCGGATTTCCCACTGGGCCCTAAAGCAGGTTCTCAGCTTCAGAAAATGAAAGAGCTGCCTTGCGTTCATGGTGGAAAAGACATCCACCGTATTTCCCGCAAGAAGAAGATAGACCCCGTCTTCGGCCACAAGACCCGCCTCTTCAAAATCCATGCGCAGCAGCGCACTCTCCGCCACGGCCCTGCCATAAATGTCCAGGGCTTCGGGATGGGAACACACCGTTTTCGGCAGCACTCCCCCCTGATGCACAGACCGGCTCAGATCCGGCACGCAGAGGCTCTGGATGCGGTGTCGGGTCAGATGGGTGAGCCCCGCAAGACTGATTGCGGGAATATGGAAGGTATAATTCACCTGTTCCAGCTCCCTTGGCCGCGCATCCTTGAGTACGGCGGCAAGAAGCGCTCCCACGAGACCGGGATTTTCCGATAAAAGACGCAAGGCTGAAGCAGGAGCAAGGCCTTCGGCCATGAGGGCTGCCATGGCCACTTTCTCCTCCCCTTTTTCCGTGGCAGACAGAAGCAAAACATCGCGCCCCCTGTTTTCCGCCCCACAAAGGCCAAGCCCCGCCACGATTTCAGCCCTTTTGTCCGAATACGCCCCCCCTCCCTTTTCAAGATCTCCGAAAACATCGGGCAGAATCTCCTGTACCTGGGCAAGGAGACTTTCGCCAAGGGCTGCAATTTCCGGATATCTCCGGCCCCGGCCATGGAGGCTTGTTCTCAGAAAATGGAGAAGCTCCCTTGCGTTCATGGTGCAGTAGATATGGCTTCTGAAACTGCAGGGAAGAAGAAAACGGGCATCTTCCTTGGGAATTCCCAGCTCCGTAAGCCTTGCGTAAGCAGAAAAGAGTGCGGCCATGTGGGTATCGTAGCGGGTTTCAAGGGCTTTTGTGTCCGCACCTTTTTTTTCAAAACGAAAAAGAGGCCGCATCCAGCCCATGCCCGCATAATTCACATAACGCCTGGATTTAACCGTATAGGCGGCCAGTCGGAACTCAATGAGATACTGCTCAAAAAAAACGGACACATTTTCAAAGGCAAGGTTGAACACCGCATGTTCCGCAATGGACTGATGCCCAAGGCCCATGACATTGCGGATCAGCCCGCCGATGTTCTCCCGACGGGTCTCCGCATAAACAGCCCGTGCAGCCCCCTCCTTTGTGGAAATCCGGGCCGCAGCCGCGCAGATACGCTCCGGCTCCGGGGTGTGGCTGAGAACCAGAACCCTGGCTTCTTCCATGAAAATACTCCTTTAAATCCGGCAGGTGCGGATATCCATCACCATGATGCCCCGTGCACCGATGGCCGTGAGGGCATCCATGATGGCGTTCACCTCTTTTTTCTTTGCCATGGCCTTCACCGCCACCCAGCCCTTTTTACTCAAAGGCGATACGGTGGGCGACTCAATGCCCGGCGTAATGCGGCAGGCCTCGTCCAGAAGACGCTCTTCCACGTCATACTCCACAATCACATAATCCCTTGCCACCACAATGCCCCGCAGACGCTCCACAAAGGTCTTCACCAGGGGATTTTCAAGAACCGCCTCATCCCGGCCCACCAGCACGGCCTCGCTTTCAAGAATGGTGCCTCCCACGATTTTAAGACCTGCATCTTTAAGGGTTTTTCCGGTCTGCACCACATCGGCAATAACATCGGAAACACCAAGGCGGATGGAAATCTCCACAGCCCCATCGAGCTGGATAATTTCCGCATCCACTCCCCTGGCCGCCAGATCCCTCGCCACCAGGGTGGCGTAACTTGTGGCAATGCGGCAGCCCTGAAGACTTTCCGGCGTGATGGGGCTGTCTTCGGGAACGGCGTAGCAGAAGCGGGATTTTCCGAAATGAAGGGGCAGAATTTCCACAAGGTGAGCACCTGAATCCATCACCAGATCCCGGCCCGTGAGCCCTAAGGCCAGAATGCCCTTGCGCACATAAACGGCGATGTCTTTAGGTCTTAAAAAGAAAAAATCAATGCCGTTTTCCACATCCGAAATCATCAGCTCCTTACCCATGCGGCGGCACTTGTAGCCCGCCTCCTGCACAAGCCGCATGCTGTCTTCGGCCAGGGTTCCCTTGTTGGGCAATGCAATCTGCAACATGGCGTATCCTTATCAAAAATAGGGAGATATCAAAGGTATTGGTAAACATCTTCCAGGGTGAGGTCGCAGGCCAGCATCATGACCTGCACATGGTAAAGAAGCTGGGAAATCTCCTCTGCGGTCTTTTCCCGTCCCTCGTATTCGGCGGCCATCCAGACCTCTCCGGCCTCCTCAAGGATTTTTTTGCCGATAAAATGTTTTCCCTTCTTTAAGGCCGCCACCGTGCCGGAGTCGGGATTTCCCGTTTTGGCCTTTTCCTTCAGTTCCGCAAACAGCTCTTCAAAACGCTTCATATCCAAAAATTCCTTTATTGCACGGCTCCGCACAGCCCGAAAGCTTCGGCCAACCGTTCCATATGGGATTTTTCCGCCTGAGCCAGGGCAAAAAAGGCTCTCCTTTCCTCCCCTTCGGAAGCTTCCCCCATATTTCTGTACAGATCATAGGCCATGAGCTCAAGCCCTAAAGCCCGTTCCAGAACCTCTTCACAGGCACCTTCCGAAAGGGCTTCCATCTCCCCCAGAAGATCGCCCAGAGCCTCACCGCTTTCCGTAAATTCCGCATCCAGCTTTTCATAGAGGGTTTCAAAGGTCTCTTTTTTCTCCATGAAACGCCAGAGAATCCGGGCATGGCCCACCTCGTCCCCTGCCATTTTCCCAAGAAGCCCCCCTAAAGGCCCCTTTTCCCAGCGCCGGGCCAGAAAACCATAAAAAAGCTCTGCCCCCTTTTCCAGGGCCATGGCCCGCTCCAGGGCGCTGCCATGGCGTTTCGGGCCATAAAAAAGGGAAAGATCCGGCGGCGAAACCGCAAGGCCTGCTTCCCAGGCGGCAATACCCCCTGTCATGCTCATAATGGGGATCTCTTCCCCAAGAACATCCCGACCCATGAGGGCCGCCGCCTCGGAGCGCACCCCCCTCGCACAGTAGAAAATCAGCTCCCGCCCCGGCTCCCGCAGAAGCGCTGCGATCTTTTCCGGAACCTCCCGCAGGGGAAGATGCAGGGCTCCGGGAATATGCTCTCTGGCATACTCTTCCTCTTCCCGCACATCCACCAGAAGATACCCGCCCTCCCGGTGGGTTTTCATATAATCTGCCACCTCATCCGGCCACATCCGCTCAAAGGCTTTTTTTCCCATGCAAAGGGCTCCTTTCGCTCAGGGTGTAAAAAGGGCAAAGGGAAAACGGGCCTGCATCTCTCTCTGAAAAACGTCTTCCTCCTGATACCAGAGGGCATCCATGCCCAAGGCCAGCGCCCGATCCACATGGGGCTTATGATCATCCACAAACAGGGCCTTGTGAGCAGGGGTTTTCATGGTCTCCAGCACCTGGATGAAAAAGGCGGGCTCCTTTTTGGTCATACCCGCATCATAGGAGTTGAATACCCGGTCAAAATAACAGAAAAATCCCTCCTTTGCATCCATCTCCTTCAGCCAGTGGGTCTGATCACTGAGGATGGCCGTACGGATTCCCTTTTCCCGAAGCCTTGAGGCAAGGGCCAGCATGGAAGGCCTCAGCACAAAACGCGCCTTCACAAAATCCGTGAGAAAAGCGTCTTCTCCCCCAATGCCCGTGGCCTCGCGGAAGGCCTGCCAGAAAGTATCCTCCCGGATACGACCTAAGGTAAATCCTGTGGCATAAACCAGATCAAAGGCTGTGCGTTTAACACCCTCTGGATCCTTGCCAGCACCAAGGGCCAGATCCACCATGGCCGTCTTGAAACCCTCCTGGGCAATCACGCCGCCAAAGTCCAGGAACACCAGTTCGGGACAGGCCTTTTCCGGATTCTTCATTGGATGCATCCTCATTTTTCCTGATCTTTTTATCCATGCATCCAGAGATCCAGCACAATGGCAAGACAGGAAAGCACAAAGATAAAAAGATAATTGATGTTCTCGCGGGATTTTCGGATGGAATGAACAAGGTACAGGAGCGCTTTGCGGTCTTCTTCTCCCAAAGGCTCCCTGCCTTCAAGTTTTTCCGCCAGCCCGAAGGTGGTGATGACCTTTCGCCGTTTGCGGGAGATGTAAAAACGGAAACCGAAAAAAAGCACATACCCCAGAACCCCCGCATACCAGACCGGCCGGAACCACTGGGGCTGCCAGCTGGTAAACACAATGAGGATACGGAACATGAAAGCGGAAAAAAGCCCCAGCACAAAAAAACCGTCCACAACGGCCATGGGCAGTGTCCCGGGAACCTGGGGCCTCGTTTCTGTCATAAACCCTCCTGAAATACCAGCCATGTACCAGAAAGCAGGAGATGGCGCAATGCCAGAGCTCCTGCTCGTCACCGGACAAAGACACTTAAAGCTCCGGAAGGTTTTGGCTTCCTGGCGCTACAGGCGTCCTGATCTTACCGGGAATCAGTAATTGCGATCCGCAAAATCCACCCAGCCTCCGGCCATGACCAGACTGCGGTCAAAATCGGAAATGGCAAAGGGAACCTCAAGGCTCTCCCCCGCTGCCGTGAAGGTGAAAAGGTTTTTCGCAAGATCCACGGTCACATGGGTTTCCTTTCCCGCAAAACGGGCAAAGAGGGTATCCAGGGTGGCAGCGGGCAGTTCCACGGCCATCATGCCGCAGTTGAACATGTTCTGCCGGAAAATCCGAGCAAAACTTTCCGCAATGATGAGCCGGATGCCGTTCACCTCAAAGGCCCAGGGTGCATGTTCTCTGGAGGAACCGCAGCCGAAATTGGCCCTTGAGATCACAACGGAGGCCCCTGCAAAGCCTGTCTTCGGATCAAAGCCCTCCATCTTGAGGTCTTCCATGAGGTAGGGCTTCAGGGCTTCCTTGGTGATTTCCGTGAGATAGCGCGCCGGAATGATCTCATCCGTATTGATGTCGGAGCGATCCAGAAAGGCCACCTTGCCGTCAAAGGATATCATGCACGCACCTCCCTGGCCGTAAAGAGTTCAGAATTGGCAATGCTGCCCGCAAGGGCCGTGGCTGCGGCCGTGGCCGGGCTCATGAGATGCACCATGCCGCCCTTGCCCATGCGGCCGTTGAAATTCCGGTTGGTGGTGGCCGCACAGACCTCGCCTTCGGCCAACACCCCGTTGCTCATGCCAAGACAGGCGCCGCAGGTGGGGTTGGTGACGCAGAAACCCGCATCCATGAAAATCTGGATAATCCCTTCGGCCAAAGCCATGCGATAGACCTCAGGTGTTGCCGGAGACACCACACCCCGCACCGTGTCCGCAATGCGACGCCCCTTCAGGACGGAGGCCGCCACCCGGAGATCTTCGATGCGGCCGTTGGTACAGGAACCGATGTACACCTGATCCACGGGCGCTCCTGCCAACTCGGAAACGGGCTTCACCTGATCGGGCTTGTAGCCGAAGGTGAGCATGGGCGTCAGGGTGGACACATCAAGGGTCATCACCCCGTCATAGGCGGCATCCGCATCGGAAATCCAGCGGGAGAAATCCGCAAGTGCCGCTTCCTTGGAAGCGTAGTCCTTCTCAATGAAAGGCCAGAGGTAGTCCACCGTAACGGCATCGGGAGAACAGACCCCACAGGTGCCACCCGCCTCAATGGCCATGTTGCAAAGGGTCATGCGGGATTCCATGGACATGGCTTCAACGACAGGGCCTGTGAACTCAATCACCTTGTTGGTGGCCCCGTTCACTCCGAGCCTGCCGATGAGGGCCAGAATCACATCCTTGGCATAGACCCCTTCGGGCAGGCTTCCCGTTACTTCCACCTTCAGGGTTTTGGGGGCCTTGAAGGCGCAGACGCCCTTTAAAATCCCCACTTCAAGATCCGTGGTGCCGACACCTGCGGCAAAGGCTCCGAAAGCGCCGTGGGTGCAGGTATGGGAGTCGCCCATGATAATGGTGTATCCCGGACGCACAAAGCCCTTTTCCGGAAACAGGGCATGACAGACCCCGTTGCGGCCGATATCAAAGAAATCCCGGATGCCGTGACGTCTTGCCCAGTCCCGGATGATCTTGCCCTGCTCTGCGGTCTTGGAATCCTTGGCAGGTGTCACATGGTCAATGACAGCCTTGATTTTTGAGGGATCAAAGACCCGATCCTTGCCTCTGGCCACAAGATCGTTGATGGCCACAGGGGTGGTGATCTCATGGCAGAAGACCGCATCCAGGCGGATAACCTGGATGTCTCCTGCGGGATTGTCCACCCGGTGGGCATCAAATATCTTTTCCGTAATGGTTCTGCCCATAGTTTCTCCTTGGGTCAAAATAATTTGGGTCAAAAAAATCTGATGGATGTGCGGGGAGGCTTCCTTCCTGCGCCATTCATTCTTGCCATTTCTCCCCCCGTCCGTCTATAAACGAGACGCCTGCCCATGGCAAGGCCCGGATTCTCCCCCTTCCCCAACCCATGTTTCCTTGAAGGATAAAGCCATGCAGCCCGATCTTCGTGTACGCATCGCAGGACTGGAACTGAAAAACCCCGTACTCACCGCATCCGGCACCTTTGGTTACGGCCTGGAGTACGCCGAAGCCACCGATCTTTCCCGCATCGGAGCCATCATTGTAAAAGGTCTTTCCCTTCTGCCCTCCCAGGGCAACCCCGAACCCAGGGTGGTGGAGACCGCAGCCGGACTGCTCAATGCCGTGGGCCTCGAAAATATCGGCGTGGAGGCCTTTCTGGAACATAAACTCCCGCGCTTGAAAGCCTGGGGAACGCCCGTCATCGCCAACCTCTACGGCAAAAGCGAGGACGACTACCAGAAGCTTGCCCTGCGCCTTGAAAATGAACCGGACATCAAAGCTCTGGAGCTTAACATCTCCTGCCCCAATGTGAAAGCCGGAGGTCTTGCCTTTGGCACCGATCCTTCTGCCGCAGCAAAACTTACGGAAACCGTGCGCAGGGTCAGCACCAAGCCCCTCATCGTGAAACTTTCTCCCAATGTCACGGATATCAAGGTGATCGCCCGCAGCGTGGAAGCCGCAGGGGCCGATGCCTTAAGCCTCATCAATACCCTCACGGGCATGAGCATTGACGTAAAAACCCGAAAACCCCGCCTGGCTAACATCACCGGCGGACTCTCAGGCCCTGCCATCAAGCCCGTGGCCCTGCGCATGGTCTGGGAGACGGCCTCCTGCGTAAAAATTCCCATCATCGGCTTAGGAGGCATCATGAACGCAGAAGATGCCATTGAATTCATCCTCGCAGGGGCCAGCGCCGTGGCCGTGGGAACGGCCAATTTCATTGATCCGAAAACCACAATCAAAATTGCAGACGGCATTGCGGACTACATGCGCCGAAATGCCTTCCTCTCCCTGGAAGCCCTGAGGGGCAGCCTCCTCCCGCCTGTGTGAGTGCAAGATTAAGCCTTGCCATTTGGATATTCCTGTTGTAAACAATGTTTCCTAATCAATCGGAATCCTATGCGGAACATATTCCCAAGACCTTTGTGTCTTCCCCTGCCAAGGAGGCTTTCCATGGGAAAAAAAATTATCCTGCTTCAGATCCTTGTTTTCTTTTGCCTTATCCTTTCCGCTTCGGCCCAGTCCCTGCCCGATCCCACAGGCCTCTGGCAGACCGAAGGCGGCAAGTCCATTGTGGAAATCATCTCCCTTCCTGAGACCAAAACCTGGGCCGCCCACATCGTATGGCTGAAAGATTCCGTAGACAAAGAGGGCAATCCCCTCTATGACGTCCTCAATCCGGATCCCAAAAAAAGGGAAAACGCCGTCATGGGCCTCACCATTGCCTGGGGCTTTAAGGTCGGCAAGGACAATGCATGGAAAGACGGCCAGGTCTATGATCCTGAAACAGGCAAAACCTACAAGGCCCAGGCCCGAATGAAAGACGGAGAACTGGAACTCAGAGGCTATATCGGCATCCCGGCCTTAGGTCGCAGCACGTCCTGGGTCCAGGTTTCCCACCTGCCCAGCGTGGCATCGGAAAAGGGCAAGGATCTTTCCTGGAACGGGAACAAACAGTGAAGCGATACACAGAGGATTCTCCCCATCCCGGCAGAACCCGACACCCTGTATATATTTTCAGGATTCCTTAAAAAAACAAGTTTCCGGACAAACCTTCCGGATCCCATAAACTTTCCTAACCCTATACATTTCACGAAGGAGTATCCCATGAAAAAAATGCTCATGCTTCTCATCGCAGCCTGCCTTCTCGCCCTCCCGGCCATGGCGACCCAGAAAGTCGGCAGCGTGGACCTTCCCCTGCGTATTACCGTGGATGGCGAAGACCTTGCCCTGAACGGCGCAGGCATACGCAAAAGAGCCTTTATGAACCTCTATGTGGGTGCTCTCTATGTGCAGCAGAAAAACAACAACGCCGGAGCGATCATTCAGGCAGACGCGCCCATGGCCATCCGCCTGCACATCACCTCCGGCATGATCACCCGCGAAAGAATGCTTGACGCCATCAATGAAGGTTTTACTGCGGCAACGGGCGGCAAAACGGACTCCATCAAGTCTCAGATCGACGCCCTCAACGCCTGCTTTCATGATGAAATCAAAGAAGGGGACACCATTGAACTGGCCTATGCCCCTGCGACGGGCGTGACCATGCGTAAAAACGGCGAATCCCGGGGAAACATTGAAGGCCTTGATTTCAAAAAAGCCCTCTTTGCCATCTGGCTGGGCGATAAACCCGCAGACAGTGGGCTGAAAAAAGCCATGCTGAACTAAACACACCGCCCCCTTGCCCTTTTCGGACAAAGGGGGCGAAATCCCAACCCAAAGTAACCCGTCCTTCCCTCAGGACGCCCGCCGCCTCTGCACAGCCAGGCGAGCCATCAGGGCCATCTCCACTGCTTCCCGCCACTCCCCTGGCCCCAGGCCAAAACGATCGCAGATCTTAAGGTCCGGATCCCCGTTCAGAAAAGAACGAAGCTCCCGCAGGGTGCAGACGTCATAATAATGGGATGCCGGGCCATCGTCCCGGAGAAAGGCCGAAGGAAGGGCATCCGGCCATGTTTTCATGCATATCTGTAAATCCGCTGCGGAATCCGCATATCGCATCGGGGTCTCCCATCATACAAAACGGTCATCGGAACGCATAGCCACCACCGCCTCTCTGTTCTGCTGCATCCAGCCGGAGCGCACCTTCTCCCTGTGATCAAAGGCAGGGATATAGGGTTTGATATCCAGAAGGGGCGTACCATCCAGGACATCAATGCCCCGAACATGCAACTCTCCCCCCTCCACGGACAAAAGCTCCACAATGGAAAGGCCCAGATGGGAAGGACGCAGGGGTGAACGGGTAGCGAAAACTCCCCGCGCTTTGCTGTCCATATAGGGAATCACCCGCATTTCCGTACGCTCCGCCCGATGAAAGGCATAGATAAGGTAGATGTGGCTGAACCCATCCAGATCCTGAAGACCTTCCACATAGGCAGGAAAAATCCGTACCCGCCCCTGGATTTCCCCAGCGCCGGGGGGTTGTATGGGCATATTCTCCAATGTTTTGAAGGGAGAATGGATGATTCCTATGGGAGACAATGCCACATTTTCCATGGTTCCTCCGTTTAAACCCAAGTTCTGATTTCAGCAGCGGGGCCCCTTGGCATAGGCTTTTTCAATGCTGTCCCGGTAACGGGCGATCACCACATCCCTGCGTGCTTTCAGCGTAGGCGTCAGTTCCCCCCTTTCTATGGAAAGGGGCTCATGAAGTAAAACAAAATTTCTGATTTTTTCAAAATTCTGCAATTTTTCATTCACCGCAGCAATTTCAATTTCCACCATGGTCACAAGCTCCGGTATCCGAACAAAATCCGGATAGACCGTAAGACCTCCGTCCGCAGTCTCCTTCACCGCATGGGTGTCAAAGGGAACGCCATGCTTCTGAAAAATACGGATAAAGGCTCTGAAATTCGGCTGGACCAGCACCATGGCAAAGGGTCTGTCATCTCCCACAGGGACCACCCTTTCAATGTAAGGACTCAAGGTAAAAAGGGATTCCAGTTTTGCGGAAGCCACGCGCTGCCCCGTATTCAGCATGAGAAGCCCCTTTTTACGGTCCACCACACGCAGATACCCTCCATCCAGCAGCTCCACCACATCCCCTGTGCAATAAAATCCATCCGGAGTGAAAACCCTGCGGGTCTCCTCGGGCCGCCCCCAGTATTCTTTAAAAAGAAAAGGTCCCTTTACCAGAAGCTCCCCATCCTCTGCGATCCTGTATTCAACGCCCTTGGAAAAAACTCCCACCGATCCGGGTCTTACCGCTTCAACGGGATTCAGGGCCACGGTGTTACAGGTTTCTGTCGCGCCATAGCCTTCAAGAATCCGTATGCCCGCACAGAGGTAGAGGCGGCAAAGTTTTTCCGGAAGCACCCCGGCAGCGGAAAAAACAAAACGCAACCGCCCGCCAAGGCGCTTGCGCAGCTTACGGAAAACAAAAAAATCCACCAGCCCATAGGAAAATCTGTGCCGCCAGCCCGCGCCCTGGGTCCAGGCGCGCCCTTCCCTCACGTCCACCCGTCCCTGTGAGTCCATGACACGATCCAAAAGCCAAAGCCCCTTTTTTTCCGCCATGCGAAAAAGAAAATGCTGCCAGGATCCTTTCAGGGTTGCCCTGACCCTGGCGTATATCTGGGCATAGGTGGATGGTACACCCATGAGGTAGGTGGGTTGAAAAAGACGCAGATCTTCCCCCAGGGTCTGGGCGGAGCCATAGGCAATGGGAATGGCTGCAAACATGGCCGTGCCGTGCCCGCACTGACGCTCAAAACTGTGGGAAAGGGGCAGAAAGGACAAAAGACAATCCCTTTCTTCCAGCAGAGGAACCGCACAAAGATCCCGGATGCAGGCCGATGTCACGGAACCGTGGGTGTGCAGCACCCCCTTGGGTTGTCCAGTGGTTCCGGAGGTATAGATCAGGGTCATGGGGTCATCGGGCTGCACGCCACGCCAGCGCTGGCCATACAAGAGCGGGGAGGAATTGAAAAAACGCCGTCCATCTTCCCGCAGGGCCTCCAGACTGCACAGGCAGGGATGGTCAGGCAGGTCCAGATTCTGCGATCCCATCCACACAATGGCCTTAAGGGTATGGGTCCCTGAGGCCAGAATGCTTTTCAAGGCTGCCTTCCCGCAGACAAAAACGATACGGGATCCGGAATCCCGGATCTGTTCTCCCATATCATAAGCCCCGAGGGAGGGATGGATGGCCACGGTAATGGCTCCGGTACACAAAATGGCATAATCCGCCCACATCCATTGGGGAACTGTGGGGGCGGCAATGGCCACCCGATCCCCCTTTTCCACACCCATGGACAAAAGACCGCCCGCAATCTCCCGCACCACATCCCCAAGACCCCCATAGGAAAGCCTTGCAATACCGCCCTTTTCATCCCGCCACAACTGGGCGGGGCGATCGGGAAAACGAAGACAGTTGCGATGCAGAAGCTCCGGAAAGGTCTGACGGGTAAGGTACCATTTTTCCGCCTGCCGGTGCATATCCATTCCTCCTTACGCCACACGCTCCCCCAGGTTTTAAGCGTATGGATTCTCCAAATGGTGATGGTTTTGCAAAAAAAGCGGACTCAGGAATCCGGACTGGAAAAAACAGAAGAGAAGCAATCAGGCAAGCGGGCTTTGTGCGGATCTATCCAACCATGGAGGCTTCACGGAAAACTCATGCAAAACCCCAGCACCGGCGCGCGGTTTCCGGTGATGGGGTCTCTCATTTTACTGCCCGTAACGCTCTTTGTGACAGAAGGAGGCAACAGGTTTCCGGTCCGGCGCTTTGGGCGTCCTTTCCGGGTAACCCAGTGGAATCATGCTCACCACCTGCACCGTGTCCGGAACTTCCAGAATTTCTGCGGCCTTCTGGTGATCAAAAAGTCCTACCACAACCGTTCCGAGTCCGAGATCGTGGGCCACCAGACAAAGACTCTGGGTCGCAATACCCAGATCATAGAGCATCCAGTCATCAAAGAGGGTGGAGGCCTTGCCGTCATAATAACCGCTTGCCGCCTTCTTACCGCAGAGAACCAGCAAAACAGGGGAGGCAACGAGGGCTTTGGTCGCCGGATTCTTGGGTCCCAGCGTTTCCTGGAGACGCAGGCGGGTTTCCGGATCTTTCACCACAATCACCTCCCAGCACTGGGTATTGGCCCAGGACTGGGACCACTGCACCGCTTCCAGAATTTTTTCAAGGGCCTCTTCCGGTACAAGGCGGTCTTCATACTTGCGGATACTGCGGCGGGTCTTCAGAAAATTGAGGACTTCAGACATGTTCTACTCCTTTGTCAATTAGGAATACACAATTCCCCGCGTGGCTTTCTCCCCCGAGAAACCGTGTTTATCAGGCCACATGCATCTGTCTTTGTCAAACAAGAAAACCACACCTTCCGCGCATGCCCCACCCCTCGCTACCCTTCCCGATTCCATACGGAATCCCCCGCCTTCAGGCCTTCAGACTTCCGAAGGCAGGGTTCTTGCCGCAAAAACCCGGTTTCTTCCCGCAAGCTTTGCCGCATACATGGCTTTGTCCGCCTCCAGGATCAGCGACTGCGGCGTATCGCCATCTCCGGGATAGGTTGCCACCCCCAGAGACATGGTCACCTTCAGAGAGGCCATGCCCGCCCCCACAAGGGGAGCGTTTTCCACCTCCTTACGCAGAGTCTCAGCCCGCTTAAAAACCGAATCTGCGGAAAGTCCGGGCATTAAAAGCAGAAATTCTTCGCCTCCAAATCGGCAGGCCACATCCTCAGCCCGCACATCCATTTTCAGGATGTCTGCAAGCTGTTTGAGCACGGCATCGCCGATTTCATGCCCATAGGTGTCATTAAAGTTCTTGAAATGATCCACATCCATGAGCACCACGGACAGGGGCAACCCCTCTCTCCGCACACGAGCCAGCTCGCGCAGGAAGGTTTCTTCCATGTATCTGCGGTTATAAAGCCCGGTCAGAGGATCCGTTACCGCTTCCCTGCGAAGGCGATCCACCAGGTGCAACGTGGTGAGACTGGCCGTAAGATGGCCGGCCACACTCCCGGCCAGGGCTCTGCGCGCCGCCTGCTTACGACCGTAAAGGTCTGCCATTTGCCGCAGACGGATCCGCAGTATGGCCGGAGCGCCCTCCCTGGGACGGATGGGGATGCACAGTTCCTCACATCCGTCCACACCTGCGCTGCACACCTCCATGCGGTCATTTCCCGCCTTTTTACGGGGGCATTGCTCGCCCATGCAGATGGCCACATCCGGGCGATTCCGGCCCCAGCCATCCATCACCGTCATCCGGCCTGCGGGGTTCAGGAAAGCCAGCACCCCGGCATCCGAAGGAAAAATCTGCTGGCAGGTCCGAAGCACAAAGGTCGCCGCCTCCTCCACATTCCTGGCATTCTGCAGAGATTCCGCCAGGCGGTTCAGTTGGGTGATCTCAAGGGTCCGCCTCTCCAAAGAGCGTACACTGCTGCGCAGGGCCGTGTTCATAGACTCCAGAACAGAAGTCCGGGTTTTCACCTTTTCTTCCAGCCTGGCCTTGTGCATGGCCAGAACCCGCTGCCGCCGCCGCGCTTCGCCTATCCATTGGGTGTTGTTGCGGATCTGTATGGCCACCAGGGCTTTTCGCGTTCTGTCGGAACGTTCCAGGGCCTCTGCCATCTCATTGAAAGCCCGGCCTGCTCCTTCCAGGGCATCCAACCCCGCCTCCCCAACCCGACAGGAAAAATTGCCATTGCGGACCTTTTGCATACCCTGTGCCAGAACCTGGGCCGCTTCCAGAAAACGTCGTCTTTCCATGGAAACCCCCAGAAAAAGGAGAACCCCGCCAAAACAGGCAAGGCTGAAGGTCCCGCCAGCCAGAAGGAAGAGGATTCCATGCAAAGGCTCTCTTGCATAAAAGTCTGTATTTTCATGCCATTTGCCATGGATACCCGAGGGAAAGGATCTTTCCGGATTTTCCATCACAAAGGAGAATCTCTGGGCATGAATCCCCGAAGGGCCAGGGGCAAAGGCATGCCCCGCCTCCCAAAGGCGCATCAGCCCCAATCCCGAAAGGAGGAAAAAGGCCACCAGAAAAAAAAGGGAAAAACAAACCATGAGAAAACGAAAAAAAATCCTGTGTCTGGGCTTTTCTTTCATTGTTTCTTTCCATGCAAACAAAAAACCAGCCATCCTGCCCTTGGCCCCAGGCCATGACGGAATTCAACCAATTGAATGTTTTGTTTTTTTTATGGATCCTCAATCCATGCCTTCGGGCAGACTTTAAAAAAATAATACCCGCAAGCATGGGAACACAGGGCCAGACGATACCGGAGAAGATTCTTTTTATAGCACCCTTAAGAGGAGGAATGCAAAAAACATGCATCCCCTCCCACTCCGCCCTTGCCTTCCCTGCAAAGCCCCCCCTTTCCCTGCCCCATTTTTTTTTATTTCATTCCCCTCACGCCCAGAAAGGGACTCCCTGGATGAAGAAATTTTTCCGAATCCGGACAAAAAATGTCTTTTTTTGCCCATTTCGGACACCTCCGTTTTGTGATATGCAGGCATCTTAAGTTTATGGTTCTGTCCTGCCCCTCATCTCCAGAATAAGGATGCTTAACCATGCGACACCCCCTTTTCTTCCTCCTCCTGTTCTGCGCCATGACACTGCCATCCGGCGCCAACGACCTTTTTCTCACTCCCTTGCACGGTAAAAGCGGAGGCACAGCGGATACCTGGCTTGTCATCCAGGACGCCCCCAACCGCCTTGAGGATTTCTCCTTTGTTCTCTCCTTTGAGCCTTCCGTTCTGTCCTTTGACCGTATTCTGGAGACCCCACACACTGGCTGGGGCTGGCAGGTGACCCAGACCGAACTTTCCGCAAAGGATGGAAAAAATCGCATCCGCATCCGTTTCATTGCGGATCATACGGACCGCACCCTTGCAAAGGATCGGGACTATCTGCTCTGCCGCCTGCGTTTTTCCGTACAGAGAAACCGCACTTCCTTCCTCGGCCTGGAAGATACCGAGGGCGACATGAAAAACTGGCGCATGGCTGGGGCCAGTTTCTTTCACACAGAACAAAGCACCCCCCAGGACAACACGGACACCACAGCCCATATCAGCTGCTTTGTGAACACCCTGACCTTCACACCCTGAGCCGGGTTTTCCGGAAAAACCCGCAGTTCTGCCCAAAAATCCCCTCTGGGGCAGGCAGGGAAAAGACACCCCCGCCTGCCCCAGAACTCCGGCAAGAAATCCTTTCCTCCTTGTCCGGGCTTCAATATTTTTGACTTTTATGCAGCTTTTGTTATCGTAGGGAAAAAAATCATATTGCAGACAAGGGATTTCCCTCCCTCACGCAGGCCAACGGAATTTCATTGCGTTTTTTCCTTACCGAAAGACACCATGCACTGTCTTTTTTCCTTTTCCATCCTTGTGGAGCCCGATATCCAGAGACTTTCCGGTCTTCTCCTGGAGGCCCTTCGCCGTCTGGACGCCCCCGTCTTTGCCTCGGCCACCCGAATTCCCGCCCTGAATCAACACCTGCGGGAAGCCCTCTGTCATGCCAAGGACGCCCTGGATGTCCGCCTGATTCTGGAAGGAAAAAAGCTGAGCCTCCGGTGGTCATCCGAGACCTTCCCCCTGGCCTCCGTCACCCGTTCCGAACCTTTCCTTCTCGAACAGATCCACAAAGAACTTCAAGATCAGATCCGCACCCAGAACCCCGAGCTCCTGCGCCTCCAGAATGAAAGCATCCGCCAGAAGCTGACCCGGGCACAAAGGGACGCCCAGGAAGAAATCCGGAATATCGAACATCAGCTCATACACCGGAAAAAAGAGCTGGACCTTTACATCAAAAAAGCGGAAACGGACAGCCTCACAGGTATTCTGAACCGGGGAGCCTATGATCGCATCCTGCATGAAACCCTTCGTGAGCTCGCCCGAAACCCCAAACCCTTTTCCCTGATTTTTCTGGATCTGGATTATTTCAAGGAAGTCAACGACACCTTTGGTCATGGCTATGGAGATGAGGTGCTGCGCTCCATGGCCATGGCCATGCGCGCCACCATACGCGAAGGACAGGACAAAGCCTGCCGCATCGGAGGCGACGAGTTTGCCATCCTCCTTGGGGCGGACATGCAGCAGGCGGAACGGATCAGTAAAATCATTCTTTCGGACATGGATCAGAAGGTGAGCATCGGCATTGCCGCCCATCAGGAGGGCGACACCCCGGAAAGCCTTGCCCGCAAGGCGGATCAGGCCCTTTATTATGCCAAGGAAAACGGACGGGGTCAGATTGCCCTTGCCTCCCTCACAGAAACGGCATCCGATCTCCACTGCCACATCTGCAGATGAGATGGCCCACAAGGACCCAGCCTCCCTTTCGGCTCTGGATCATGAAGGATCTCTTGCATGCGCCTGATCACCCAGCAGCTCATGATGGATAAAAACAGCCCCATGGTGATACGCTCGCGCCTGCGGGCTGTCACCCAGCGCATGGGCTTTCATGAGGTGCAGCGGGAACGTATCCAGATTGCGGCCAGCGAACTGATGTCCAATCAGATCAAATTCGCCACAGGCGCAGGGCTTTTCCAGGTATGGGAGCATCTGTCGCCCATCCCCGCTCTGGATCTTTTTGCCTTGGATTTCGGTCCTGGCATTTCCGACCTTTCCCAGGCCCTCACAGACGGTTTTTCCACGGCTCAGACCTTAGGCCGTGGTCTGGGATCCATTGGCAGGGCTGCGGACATCTTTGACATCTACACCCGAACCCGAACCCCAGGCCCAGGCCCCAATGTCTGGTACGGCACAGCCGCATGGGCTCGTTTCATCCCCGGAGACCAGGCCTCCTTCCGACACCCGAGAGGGCTCCGGACAGGCCGGTTTCTGCGGGCTCTGAAAGATGATCTTTTCAACGGCGACAGCATCCGGGAAACAAGCAGCGCCCGCTTTCTCAACTGGATTCACTTAGATGGCCTCGGCCATGGCAAAAATGCAGCGGAAACTGCGGAAAGCCTTTACAATATTCCCACCCCAGGATCCGATCCCGCAGAACTGCTTGCAACCCTGAATCTGCGTCTGGCAGGGGGAAGGGGCGCCATGGGACTGGCCGTGTGTCTGGATATCCAGGCTCGCAAAGCTCTGTATGCGGGGCTCGGAGACCTGGCCCTGCGGTGCTACGGTTCTGAAAAACCCCTCAAACCCCAGTTCCCCGGCGGCGTTCTCGGTCGGGGCGGCGGAACGCCTGGGGCAGGTTTTTTTAACCTTGAAGACAATACCCTGATCTGCTCAAGTTCGGACGGCATTGTCCTCAATCCTGATATCGGTGATTTTCCCGGTCTCAGAAACTGTCATCCCCAGCTCACCGCCCTCTTCATGGGCAATATTCTGGGGCGGGATCATGACGACAAAAGTCTTTTCATCGCGCATTTTCACCATAACACCCCTGCACCCCCAAGGAGTTTTCCATGAAACTGGACTACAACCACATCGGTCCTGCGGTCTTAAACAGCATTGATATGAGTACCATTGCCGATAAAATTGCGGAATTTGCCGACGAAACCCTGGCCCATCACCGTTTTCTCAATGAAAATGAAATCCGGGACTACACCTTCGAATTCATTGACCTCTTCACAACCATCCTTAAAAAAGGTCTTATTTCCGGCAAAGACCCCGCCTACCAGACCCTGGGCCGCCTCATGATGGAAGTACACGGTAAAATCCAGATGCGTGGCGGAAGTGCGGAATCCTTTTTCCGTCTCATCCAGTTCATTCAGTCCCAGTTTCTCGAATCCCTGCTGGAACAGGTAGCGTCCTCGGAAGAGGTCCGTCAGATGCTTCTCTACCTCATCCGTCTTTTCAACAAACTGGTCATGGACACCTTCCGTCTTTATCAGCTGGAACGGGAAAGCGCCGTGCAGGCCCAGCAGGACGAACTGATGGCTGTGGCCACACCCATCACGGAAATCTGGGATGGGGTGCTTTCCCTGCCCATCATCGGCACTCTGGACTCCAGCCGGGCCATGGATCTCATGGAAAAGCTCCTTGTGCGCATTGAAGAGGTCCGGGCCAGGGTCATCATCCTGGATCTTACCGGCGTTTCCACCATTGACACCCAGGTGATGCACCACCTCATCCAGGTCATCCGCGCCTCCGGTCTCATGGGAGCCAGGGCCATTCTCACGGGCATACGGCCTTCCATCGCCCGCTCCCTGGCCACCCTCAACATTCATATGGGCGATATCCAGACCCGCGCCACCCTGTCCGAAGGTCTCAAGGAAGCCTTTCTCTTTCTGGGCATTCAGGTCCGCAGGGTACAGGCGGACTAGGCCATGGCAAAGGGTATCCACATCACCCCCATCGGTGCGGGCAGAGTGCTTCTGGAGCCGGACATGGCCCTGGATCCCTCCAGCCCGGAAATCCTCATTCCGGAAATTCTCCATGCGCTGCAACAGAAAAACGCCCGGATTCTTTTTTATGACCTAAGCCGTATTCCCATCATCGACACCCTGTATTATGATTGGCTCTGCCTGTTGGCCAGAGCCTGCGCGGCTGCGGCCAT
>NZ_JAVETM010000032.1:0-41547 GCF_034006065.1 Desulfobotulus sp.
ACCGCAGCCGGAACAGGTTTTGCTGCTGGCAAACCATCGATCCGCAACCTTCACAAGACCGCCCCGCATTTCCGCCTTGTAGGTGATCTGGCGGCGGAACTCGAAAAAACTCATGTCGCTGATGGAACGCGCCAGCTTGTGGTTTTTCATCATGCCCTTCACATTCAGATCCTCCACCCCAAGGGTATCGAACCTGCGGGTGAGGGAAGAGGTAAGCTTGTGCAGGGCATCGTTGCGGATATTGCGGATTCTGGCATGGATACGGCTAAGCTTTCTTCTGGCCTTGTTGCGGTTTGCAGAGCCTTTTTCTTTTTTGCTCAAAGACTTTGAAAAGCGTTGCAGACGTTTCAGAAGGGCGGTGTGAGCCTTGGGGCCTTCAATCTTTTCTCCCGTGGAAAGGCTTGCCAGTGCGGATACGCCAAGATCAACACCCACAGCGCCTTGGTTTTCGGCGGCGGGAAGGTGATCGGGCTTAGAAATATCCACGGTGATGCTGACAAACCACCTGTCCGCCACACGGGAGACGGTGGCGGACATGATTTTTCCGGTGAAGCGGAGTTTTTCCCGCATTCTCACCCAGCCAAGAAGCGGAATGCGGATCTTTTTTCCTTGAACGGTGAACTGATCGTTGGTGATGCTGAAGCGGTCGTTCACGCCCTTTTTGCGGAAAGTCGGATATTGGGTACGACCCGCAAAGAAGTTTTTAAACGCTTCGCCAAGCTGGATAATGGCCATCTGCGGAGCACATTTGGTGACTTCCTTCATCCATGGGAAATCCGTATGCTTGATAGCGTTCAAGTCCCGGCGCAGGGACATCTGGGAGGGTTTGGGAAGGCTTGGGTCTTCTTTCCATGCCGCATACTGTTTGCTCCACTGATCCAAAGCCCAGTTGTAGGCAAAACGGGCCGTACCCGCAGCACGGGCAAAGTAGTTTTCCTGGACATTGTTGGGATCAAGGGCAATCTTATGGGCAATGAGCATGGCTTACTCCACAGCCTTTTTCAGGTTTTCGAGAAGTTTTTTGTTCTTCCGGGATCTGCAGCCATAGAGCCTTGCGGAAAAAACGGTGATGATTTCCAGAACATCCCTGGCAAGATCTTCTTCAAAACTTGTATCCGCATCTTCACCCTGCTGCGCAGGGCTGGCGTCGCTCCGCGAACCCTGGTTGAGAATAACCACCTCCACCTCTTTGGCTTCGCAGATGGCAAAAATCAGTTCTGCGCCAAAGCGGAGCAGACGGTCTTTGTGGGTGAGAACCAAGCGACCCACGCTGCCTTCAAGGATGACCTCGATGAGCTTTTTCAGACCCTTTTTCTGGTAGTTCATGCCGGAGCCAAGGTCGGAAAGAATCTCGAAAGCCCAGCCCTGACGGGCGCAGTACATTTCAAGAACCTGCTTCTGCCTTTCAAGATCCTCCTTTTCGTCATGACTGGACACACGGGCATACGCAAGGGTGCGGCGGGTGTCCGACGGGGCATGAAAAAGTTCAGGCTTCAAGGCCGCAAGATCATAGCGCCGATGCCCGGAACTGGTTCTCTCTGGCGATATGCGGCCTTCAGCTTCCCACCTTCTCAGAGTGGGGATGGATACACCTAAAACTTCTGCGGCTTTGCCGATGGGCACAAGTCTATTCATAGTGATATGAATAGATAAGATTTAATAAGATGTCAAGTGGACAGTTAATAACCCGGTTGATGGAAAGGCGACGCTCTATCCGCCGGAGTACGATGCTGGGTTTGTAGTGAGTAAAATCCACCTTGAACCTGTCCCGCAGCAGGGAAAAAATGCGCGGCAGGGCATCCGCATCATTGGTATCGCCTTCCATGCGCTCGACTTTGGAAACATAGGGATGTTTGACATAGGCCAGGAGACGCTCAGGCATTTCATCGGGCGGAAGAACAAAATCCGCAAGCCCTGTGGAAAGGGCCGCGCGAGGCATGCTGTCAAAACGGGCCGTATCCTCCTTCTGAACCATGACCATGCCGCCGTATTCCTTGATGGTGCGCACCCCGCGCATTCCGTCGCTGCCCGATCCGGACAGAATCACGGCCACGGCCTTTTCTTCCTGATCCTCGGCAAGAGAGCGCAAAAACACATCAATGGGCAGATTGATCAGGCCCTTGATCTGGGCCTGGTCACTCAGAAAAAGCTCACCGTGAAAAATGGTGAGATTCTTCTTCGGAGGAATGAGATAGACCGTGTTCGCCTCCACCCGCATGCCGTCTTCCGCCCGCAGCACATGCATGGCCGTTTTTTTGGAAAGAATTTCCACCATCAGACTTTTGTAATCCGGAGAAAGATGCTGGATGACGATAAAGGCCAGCCCGCTGTCCGGAACCATGCCGGAAAAAAACGCTTCTATGGCTTCAAGCCCCCCTGCGGAAGCACCAATGGCCACATACAGGGCGGGAAGATCGGAAAGTGGTGTTTTTGGATGGGATAGATCCGACATCAAAAGTCTCCTTAAAAAAGGGGGGACTCCTATACAATAAACCGCCCCACCTGCCCGTGAATCACATCTGCAATTCGGGATTGTTCTCCTGTGGTCTGCAAGACCTGGCTGCTCGCATTTCGGATCTGCACCGCAGCCGCACTGACCGAAGCAATTTCCTGGGCGATTTCGCCCGATATGCCGCTCATTTCTCGACTTTGCGTGTTGGCGTCCCCAACGGAAACCGAGGCGCTGGACACATTGGAGGAAACCTCCCGGATGGCAGAAGACTGCTGCTCAATCGCCGCAGCAATGGCACCCACAATCTGATTGACATGGTGGATGGCTTCCACAATCCCGCCCATGTCCGTTTCCGCCTTTTCCGAAGCAGCCTGCATACCTGCAATGCGATCCCGGATATCACTGGTGGCATGGGCCGTCTGCCTGGCCAGTTCTTTGATTTCGTTGGCCACAACGGCAAAACCCTTACCCGCTTCTCCCGCCCTGGCCGCTTCGATGGTGGCGTTCAGCGCAAGGAGATTGGTCTGCTCTGAAATGCCGTTGATAGTTTCCGTTACCTTTCCGATCTCGATGGCGGCAAGTCCCAGTTCCCGCATAATTTGTGCAAAGCCTTCGGCCTCCTGCGCGGCTTTTTCCGTACGCGCATTCGCCATGGTCGTGCTCTCGGAAATTTCTGCAATGGTTGCGCTCATCTCTTCCATGGCGGATGCCACGGAACTGAGATTCAGGCTGGCCCTTTCCATACTCTCCGCCATGGCGTGGGCGGATACATTCATTTCTTCCGCAGCCGCAGCCACACTCTGGGAACGGACGCTTGAATCTTCAGCGCCTATGGCCGTCTGATGGGCAATGGCGGAAAGTTCTGTGGTGGAAGCCCTAAGGCTTTTGGCGCTGTCGGCAATCTCCCGGATCATGCGCTGCATATTTTCCGTAAAACCATTAAAAGCCCTGGCCAGTACGGCCAGTTCATCCTGACCTTGAAACTGCAGCCGCTTGGTGAGATCGCCTTCTCCCTTTGCGATTTCGTCCATGGATTCTGTCACCTTCCGTATTCTGCGGATGATATCCCTTGCCGTCCACAACACAAAAGTACTTGTGATGATAAGAATCAGGACGGAAAAAACCATGCTGCCATAGGTCGTACGTTTCACGTCTCCCATGGCCTCATCCAGATGGGCATTCATCCCGGAAAGGCTCATTTCCATCAATTGGGCGATGTCATCCACCTTGCGGGAAACAGGATCCCAGAAAGCCTCTCCGGTCACTCCAAAATCCCCCGTACGGGCATGCCCCAGCACTCGGTTGAAAATGCGGTCCGTTTCCGCCCAGGCCGGACTACCCTGCATCCTTTTCAGCATGGAAAAGGCCTCGTCTGAAAGGACCAGAGCCGGAGAATCCAACCCTGCATCCGTTGCCGCCTTCAGACGGATGATGGAGGAAAACTCCTCTTCGGAAAGGGGACTTTGCCGGGCAATGAGGCTGCTCACATTGGCCCGGAGCAGGCCTGCATTCTCACGGGATGTTTCCAGAAGAAGCACACTGGTCATCACCTTACCAAATTCCCTGATGGTCTTGGCATTGGCAGCTGCGGACTGAAGATCGATCAGACTTTCAATCAGCTGCGTATATTCCCTGATCTGCTGGGCCTGAAGGGCAGGCGTCTGATTTTCGTAGCGTCTGCGGATCTGCTGAAGACGACTTTGCATGCCCGCCGTCTGATCCAGGGCCATTGCGTTCCCGACCACAACCTGAGCGCGAACCTGCTCCCACACAGGCACAAGCGCATCCGTCTCACGCCTCAAGCTCCGCACATCTTCAAATACGCTGCCTCCTGTCAGAAAAAGCGCGGTGCGTCCCCTTTCCCGCTGCAGATGCCCAATGAGCTCTGAAGTCACTGTCTGCATGCGCACATTTTTTGCCATGGCCTCCATGACACGCATTTCCCGTACCCCGTCCCGGATATCCATTCCCACATTCAAAAGGAGGAAACAGAGGGGAACAAGCCCCACAAGGGTAATCTTTTTTGCAACAGTCAGGCCTTTCAGACCCATCGTTTTTTCTCCTTATCTGAAGGTGTACCAGCCCTGTTAAAAAAACACCCTACCTCCCTTAGCATGCCGCCATTCCAATGGGAAGCCAGTGGCTCATGCATGGGATACTGTATCATAATCTAAGACATCCCGAACACGGGACACAAGCTCGGACACACGCAGGGGTTTTACCAGAAGGTCGGAAAACCCTTCGGCCTTCAATGCCTCCCTATCCAGGGCATCCCCCAGACCCGTACACAGAATTACCGGGATATTCATACGGATTTCCTTGATTTTACGACAGAAAACAACACCCGTCATCTCCGGCATGGTCAGATCCGTCAACACAAGGTGAAAGAAATCAGGATCTTTGCGAAAAAGATCCAGGGCTTCAGCCGCACTGCTGGAGTACAAAACCCGATATCCTTGCTTTTCCAGTATTGCCGCCATCATCTGCGCCAAAACCCTTTCATCATCCACAATCAGGATGCGCTCATTTTTTCCTTTTTTCACTTCTTCTGGGAGCGCCTTTTCAGGCCCAGAAGAGGTCTCCCCGCTTTCCATGGCGGGCAGGCCTATCTCAAAAACCGCACCTTCGCCTGGCCTGCTTTTTACATCAATGCTTCCTCCGTGGGCCTCAACAATGCTGTGTACCAGGGCAAGACCAAGCCCCGTTCCCTTCCCCCTTTCCTTTGTCGTGAAATAAGGATCAAAAATCTTATCAAGAACCTCAGGCGGAATCCCTTCCCCCGTATCCGAAACCCGAAGCATAACCCAGGCTCCATGGCCCCCAGGCCTGCGCCCTTTGCAAGAAGGCTGCCAACGCCCCAGGGTCACTTCCAGCACACCGCCCTTTTTTTCCATACTCTGGAACCCATTGGTCACAAGGTTCATCACAAGCTGGTGCATCTGCGACACGTCCGCCATCACACCCGGACATTGTTCATCCACCACAAAACGAAGCTCAATGGTGCTGGGCAGGGCCGCCCGGAGCAACATCCGGATTTCCTTGAGAAGATGCTGGAGATAGACAAGGCTCTTCTCCCGCGTCGTCTGACGGCTGAAGGCTAAAATCTGCCGGACAAGCTCCCTTCCCCTTCGGGCTGCGGTGAGAATTTCCTCCACGTATTCCTGGAAAAGACTATCCTGGGGCAACTCTTCCCTCAGCATATCCGCATAACCCATGAGAGGAAAAATCAGGTTGTTGAAATCATGGGCAATGCCCCCTGCAAGGGCGCCGATGGCCTCCATCTTCTGCGCCTGGGCCAATCGCGCTTCCTGGATCACAATCTTTGTGATGTCCTGTACATGCTCCAGAATGCTCGTAATCTCTCCTGTTTCATCGCGGATGGGAAAGGCATTCACCCGCAGCCATCGGTCCAGATCCGGGTCATAACGGTCCACGCTCTGACTTTCCCCGCTTTCCAGGGCCTTTTGCACCGCGCAGTCCGCACAGACGCCCTCCCTGCCCAACACCTCAAAGCAACGGCGACCCACAACTTCTTTAAACTCCCGCTTCAACCACTCACACCCCACACGGTTTAAGGCCATCACCCGGTAATCCGGTTTCAGAACCACCAGCATATCGGAAATTCCCTCAAAGATAGCGGCAAAAACATGGGTCTGCTCCTTAAGTTTCTCCTGCATATGCCGGGATTCGGTGATATCCGTGATAAAGCCCTCAATGAAGGATTCTCCATGCCCTGGGGCTACAACACCGATGCCCCGCTCCCAGACCCAGCGCCACTCTCCATTCTTATGACGAATTCTGTAAATATGCTCATAGGCCTGCCCGCTGCAAAACACCCTTTCTGTGACCCTGGCCCAGGATTCCAGATCCTCCGGGTGGATGAGATCGCCATAGGCAAGCGCGCGGTTGTTTACCAGGGCTTCCGGCGCATACCCCGTCAGCCTCAGACACCCCTCACTGGCCGCTGCCAGGGTACGGAACGCCCCCCCATGGGCACGGAAAACCATGCCGGGAAAATACTGAAAAAGATTGTCCAGAATCCGCCGGGTTTCCCGCCATTTTTCCCGTGTCCGCTGACGAAGAACGATATCCCAGGTCATGTCTCCCAGGGCCTGAATGATTTCTGCATCCCGGTCTTCATAGGCAAAGGGTCTGTTGCCCACCCCAAGGACGGCAACCACCCTTTCTCCCGCCATCACCGGAACCACCAGTTCCCGCACAATCTCCGGATGCCCCGGAGGCATCCCCCTGCGCCCTGGGGTCGCATTAAACTCATTGTGAATAACCGCACGCCCTTTCCGGATGCAATCCGTCCATATTCCGGTATCTTCAATGTCACATACTGTGTCATGGCCAGAAACCCGGCACAGGGTTCTTGCATTTTCCGACCAGGCGCAAAGCCGAATCTTATTTCCTTCCACAAAATGGAAAAACGCAAGGCTGCTTTCCGTAAGGTTTTCAGCTTCCTGGAGCACGTCCTGAAAAAGCTCCGGCAATTCCGTGCAAAAGGCCCGGTCACTGATGCGCATCCGAGCCTCTAAAAGCCGTTCCATTCTTTTTTCAGATGTCACATCCCGAGCCACGCACAGAATACCCCGGATATGCCCCTTTTTGTCCTTTACAGGGGTTTTCAGCGTTTCAAACCAAACCCTTCCATGGGGACCTCTGAAACTTCGCTCATACATTCGACTGTTTCCGGATCGGATAACCTCCTCATCCTCCGCACGAAAAGCGCGGGCCCTCTGTGCATCAAAAAAATCCGCATCCGTCTTTCCAACGGGATCCACAGCGGGAATGCCAAGGCGGGTAAAAAAATTCGGCGTGGTATCAAGGTAGCGGGAATGAAGATCTTTTAAGACAAAAATATCAGACGTGACCTGCCAGAGGGCATTAAAAAGTTCTTCTTTTTCCTGAATCCGTCGTCTCTGGTACAAAATGAAGATTACGGATACCCATAAAACAAAGGCTGAAAATCCCCACATAAGAATTGGACTTTTCAGAAAAACAGTACCCGCATCCATCATGGTTTTTCCTTACGATGTCATGGACATGATTTTCTCTGATGCCCCCAAAAGCTCCAGCGCTTTTTCCATCAGCACCCGCATGTCTTCGGATTTGGAAACATAGGCATCCGCTCCGGCGCCAAGAATACGCTCTTTCACCTCCGGAGCGTCAAAGCCGGTCATGGCGATGATCTTCAAAGCGCTCAGGTCTTTTTTTCTTTTTAAAAAACGGCATACCTCAAAGCCATCCATCCCGTCCATGAAAAGATCCAGAATCACAAGATCAGGCATGCATTCCTTCACCTTCACTCCTGCTTCAAATCCATTGGAAGCGCTTTCCACATGGATGCCCAGGCGAAAAAACCGGGTATGCAGAAACCGGATCATACCCTCGTCATCATCCACAAGGAGTACCTTCCGGCAGACCTGAGCCCTTTTTTCCGTCCTGTCTTCCCCGCTCAGGAGGTGGGCCACGGTTTCAGGGGTCAGACGATGATGCCCCCCGGTGTCACAAGGGCTTTCACATGGCCGGACTTCACCCAGTTCCACAAAGTTGTCCGACTCACACCGCAAAGGGTCGCAGCTTCCGGAATGCTGTAAAATTTCTTGGATGCCTGCATGAAAAAATCCACCTTTCTTTCCCGGACCATAAAAAAACAACAGCTCCTTAAAAGGGTGTTCCAAAATGTCCCCACCATAGAAGACTTTACCCCAAACGTCAAATATGTTAAAAGCTTCCATTACTTTTACAAAAGTCTGGTTTTTTTAAAAAAAATAAAGACCAGAGTGTTTTTTATCCAAGAGGCCTTGACGCCATGAGCACATGCCCAACTCCCGGTTCCAGGCTCCATGAAAAAGAGGATTTTCCCTTCCGCTTTCTCGTGGACACCCTTCCCCATCCCATTTCCTTTGTGGGCAGAGATTACAGATATAAAGCCGTCAACCTTGCCTATGCCCGGCTCTTTAACCTTCCTCCCGAATCCATCACAGGCCGCAGCGTGGAAGAGTTATTGGGCAAGGATCTCTTTGAGAGGGAAATCCGTTTCCGCCTGGACCGCTGCCTGGAAGGCGAGGAGGTGAGCTATGAGGTTGAAACCTTCTTTCCCGCCCTTGGACCCCGCTGGATGGAGATGCGCTATTTTCCCCAGAAAAACCTCGAGGGACAGACCACGGGCATTGTATCCCAGGGACTGGACATCACAGACCGCAGGCATGCCCAGAATCTTCTTCGCAAAGAACATCATGAAATTCTTCAGGAAAAGGACAATCTCCAGGCCATTTTTGACGCAGCGCCTGTGGGCATGATGCTTGTGGACAGCCAGGGCCATGTCAGGCGCATCAATCCTGCATTCTCCCAAATCGTTGGATCTTTTCCCCTGTGCCCTGAAAAAAAACACCAGCCCGGCGATATCCTGGCCTGCACCCACGCCGTACAGGGCTGCCGCAACAGAGAAAATTGTTCCCATTGTCGCATCCGCGCCGTACTGGACACGGTGACCGAAACAGAACAAAGGGTTTCTGAGGTGGAAAGCGTGCAGACCCTTTTCATGGACAACATACAAAAACATTTTTTCTTCATTGTGGGAGGCGCACCTCTCATCATTAACGGCGAAAAGAACATTCTCATCACCCTCTCGGACATCACAGCCCGCAAAAAAGCCGAAGAAAAGGCGGGATATCTTGCCGCCATCCTGGAACACAGCGACACCATCGCCGTACTGAAAGACCCTGAACTGGGCTATCTCCACGTCAACCGGGCCTATCTGAACCTCACAGGCCACAAAGAGGCGGGGGATCTCGCAGGAAAAACCGATGAAGCCCTGTTTCACGGCATCGCCACCCCCCAGGAAATCCGCCACTATATGGAAAACGACCGCAAGGCCCTGTTTCTTTCCAGAGGAGAAGTCCTTACAGCGGAAGAAACCCTGCCAGGAAAGGCGGGGGAAGTCCGCACCTTTCTTTCCAAGAAATTTCCCGTATACAACCCCATGAACCATACCTGCCTGGGTGTGGCCACCCTGAGTACGGAAATCACCCAGATGAAGGCCATGGAAAACGCCCTGCGCTATGCCAAAAGTGCGGCGGAATCCGCCAGTGTGGCCAAAAGCGCCTTTCTTGCCAATATGAGCCATGAAATCCGAACACCCATGAACGGCATCCTCGGCATGGCCGAGCTTTTACTTTTCACGGAACTGGACGAAGAACAGCACAGCTACGCCCGTCTGATACGGGAAAGCTGTCATGCCCTTCTCACCATCCTGAACAATATCCTGGATTTTGCCCGGATTGAGGCTGGAAAGCTTCAGGAGGAAGCGGAAAACTTCAAACTTTCCTCTTTCTGGGAGGATCTCATCCCGTTTCTGAAATTACAGGCTGAAAAAAAGGGACTGATCTTTGTTGCGCACAAAGATCCAGGGATTCCCGATTTTCTTCGGATGGACCATCCCAAAATCAGGCAGGTTCTGGAAAATCTTGTGGGCAATGCCATCAAGTTCACGTCAAAGGGCGCGATCTTCCTTTCCCTGGAACGGATCATACACCCGAGATCCCCCAGGGAATGGCTCCGTTTTTCCGTAAAGGATACGGGCATCGGCATTCCCGAAGATAAACAGCATCGGCTGTTTCAGCCCTTCAGCCAGGTGGACGGCTCCATCACCCGACAATACGGAGGCACGGGCCTTGGACTTTCCATCTGCAAGGAACTGGTGGGCCTCATGCAGGGCCATATCGGTTTCAAAAGCCATGGAAACCAGGGAGCCACCTTCTGGTTCACCCTGCCCATGCAGGAGGCGGAGGCTTTCCCGGATACCCTTGTCCCTAAGCCCCTTTTCTCCTATGCCCCCTTGCAGAATCCGAAAAAAAAGCGCATTCTCGTGGCAGAAGACAATCCCACAAATCAGGTGGTCGTCCTTGGCCTTTTAAAAAAATTCGGGTTTGAACCCCAAATGGTCCAGAACGGAGAGGAGGTTCTCCGGGCTCTCAATGAAAACACCTGGGATCTCATCCTCATGGATGTGGAAATGCCTCAGATGGATGGCCTGGAAACCACCCGCCAGATCCGCAAAGCGCCTCTGCCCCTCTGCCACATTCCCATCATCGCCATGACAGCCCATGCCAGCAAAAAAGACGAGGAAGGCTGCCTGGCTGCGGGCATGAACGCCTACCTCCCCAAACCCCTTGACCCCCAGACACTTTCAGAAACACTGGCCGCATGGCTGTGGTCCTGAAAAGTAAAAGGATACGCCCCTTATTAAGATATTCTCCGAAAATCCTCAGCGGCTTTGATACATGGAGAAAAAAAAAATTACCCAAAAAGGCAGGCTCCCTTGCCATAAGATGTGGGCAGATTCAGTCATCGTGAGACAAACATATTGGACTTTCTTTCAAAGATCGCCTACTCTTTTCTGCATACACCCAAAGGAGCACCCTCCCTTATCCCCACAATTTTAAAGGAGTTCAGGCCCATGAATCTCAATGTCCGTTCCATTGGCTTCCGGCTGCTCACCATCAGCCTGCTTTCGGTGCTGCTGCCCCTTCTGGCCGTAGGCTTCATTGCCATGAATCGCTCCAGCAAAGCCCTCACCCAGAATGCCTCGGAAAACACCTTAGGCGTTGCAAGGGATCTTGCCACCCTTGTGGACAATCTCCTTCTGGCCGAAGTGAGGCTTGCGGAAGTCTTTGCCCAGGACGACACCACCCGCGCACTCCTTGAGGCCGTCCATGCCAAAGGCTTTGAGGCCGCAAGACCCGAAGCCCTTGTGGTATTTGAAAACCTTAAAATTCAGTTCCCCAGACTCGGGAACAATTACCAGGGCGTTTTTGTGGCGGACGCCAAGGGCCAGCTCGTCACAGGTATCCTTGAAAACGGCAGCGAATACATCGGACATAACATTGCAGGCAATGATGAATTCAAACGGGCTCTCGCCACAAAGAAAACCGTGATCGGCAATGTCCTGCGCTCCAGGGCCACAGGGGAGCTGGTTTTACCCATCAATGCGCCCTACCTTTCGTCCAGAGGAGAATTTCTCGGCGTCTTTGCCACGGTGATTAAGGCGGAATACCTCACAACCATCATCGCCAACCGCAAGATCGGCCGCACGGGTTATGGCTATATGCTCAATGAAAAGGGCGTGGTCCTGGCCCATCCTGTGACAGACAATGTTCTTAAAACCGACATCAACCAGATTCCGGAAATGCATCACATTGCAAGGGAAATGCTGGCCGGCAAAAGCGGATCTGAGGAGTATGTCTTCCGGGGCGTGCGTAAAATGGCAGGCTTTGCCCCTGTGAAAACCACAGGCTGGCTGGTCTCCGCCACCCAGGATCATGTGGAGTTTCTGGAAAGCTCCAGGGATGTGCGCAACGGCCTCATCCTTGTGATTGTCATCTCCCTTGCCATTGTGGGCCTTGTGGTCTTCTTCATGGTGAAGTCCATTGTCACCCCCATCAATGCGGCAGTGGCGGGCTTAAAAGACATTGCCCAGGGCGAGGGCGACCTCACCATGCGTCTGCGGGTCAATACCCGGGATGAGGTGGGAGAGCTGGCCTCCTGGTTCAACGTGTTTGTGGAAAAGCTCCAGGGTATCATCCGGAATATCGGCTCCGGCGTGCAGACCCTGGCTTCTTCCGCCACTGAGCTTTCTGTGATTTCCGATGAGATGAAAAAGGGCGTGCAGGATGTGTCCCAGCGGTCCTCCACCGTGGCCGCTGCGTCCGAAGAAATGAGCACCAACATGGCCCAGTCTGCGGCTGCGCTGGAACAGTCTTCCAGCAATACCAACCTCCTGGCCACAGCCTCAGAGGAAATGTCCGCCACCATCAGCGAAATCGCCCAGAACGCCGGAAAGGCCAGAACCACCTCCGATGAAGCGGCGCGGAAAGCCTCCAGAATGTCCGATCACATGGCAAGCCTCAAGCGTGCTGCGGATTCCATTGGAAAAGTCATTGAAACCATTACGGACATCTCCGAGCAGGTCAATCTTCTGGCCTTGAACGCCACCATTGAGGCGGCCAGGGCCGGTGAGGCAGGCAAAGGCTTTGCCGTTGTGGCCAATGAGATTAAAGAGCTTGCACGTCAGACCGCAGACGCCACCCAGGATATCCGGGAAAAAATCGGAGACATCCAGAGTACCACTGCCACCACGGTGAAGGAAGTGGGCGAGATCACCACGGTCATCAATGATGTGAGCGATGTGGTGGGCAACATTGCCGCAGCCGTGGAAGAACAATCCACCGCAGCCAGGGAGATCGCCTCCAACGTATCCCAGGTTTCAAGGGGCATTGAGCTTGTCCATGAAAACGCAAGCCAGAATGCAGAGGTGGTGGGAGAAGTCACCAAGGAAATTGCGGGCATCAATCATGCCATGGGAGAAATGCGGGATAACAGCACCCAGGTCAACGAAAGCGCAAGGGAGCTTTCCAAGCTCTCCGAATCTCTGAAAAACATGGTCAATCAGTTTAAAATATAAGGTCTGACCCAGCCTGCTCCGCTCCCCAAAAAGGATCCGGAGCAGGCCAGGCAAGATCTTCGACCTTTTTTCCATCCAAAAAAAATTATGCCTTTTCCGGTCAAGGGGAAAAATCCGGGTAAAAGAAAAGGTCCTTACATCTTTTACATATTGCATTTTTTACCCGGATATGACGAAATCTTCACCAGATTTTTTTTCCACAATCACATGGCGTTCCAACCAAAGGGGGCATCTTTATGAAACAGGCATGGACCATTGGCAAAAAACTCATCACCGCCTTTCTGGGTGTGGCCCTCATCACCCTCCTTGTGGGCCTTGCGGGCTTTTACGGAGCCTATGTGGGGGAAAAGGCGGTGCGGGAAATCAGTGTTGTGCGACTTCCCAGTGTGGACAGTCTGCTTCTCATGAAAAACAACGGGGAACAGATCCGGGGCAGCATACGCAGCCTGCTCACTCCAGGCCTTGCCATGGAAATACGCCAAAGGCAGTATGACAATATCAGCAATGCCCGGGTTGCCTACGGACAGGCTGTCAAAATCTATGAACCTTTGCCCCAAACACCGGAAGAAGCAAGAGTCTGGCAGCAGTTCATGCCCGCCTGGAATGCCTGGGTCCAGGAGAACAACAAAGTTCTTGAACTTTCCAGGGCCCTCGACGCCAATGGCATCGCCAATCCCATGGAATTCTCAAGACTCATTGAACAATTCACCAAAGACCATTACATGGTGGTCAATCAGATCCGCGACCTCCTTGAAAACCCAGATCTCCGTTTTGATGGAGGCGACAGCCACACAGCCTGCAATGCAGGCCGGTTTTTTGCGAGCTTTCAGACCCAGAACCAGCGCCTTCTCACAGCCATCCGGGAGTTTGACGCCCCCCACCGCAGGTTTCACGAAACCGCAGGCCGCATCAAGCAGATGGTCAGTGAAGGACGGCAGGAGACTGCGCGTCAGATTTTCCAGCATGAGATGATTCCCACCATGGAGCATGTTTTCCGCAGCTTCGCAGACATGGAAGCCCTGGCCGACGAATCCATGTCCATGCTGCGCGCCATGCGGGAGCATGCCCTGGGCATCTCCACCCAGAGACAGAGGGAGGCCATGGCCCTTCTGGATCAGGTGATCCAGATCAACCGGGATCTGGCTGCTTCAGAAAGTCAGAACGCCATGCGCCAGGCCGTATTCAGCGAGGTGTTTGTGATGGTTTCTGCCATTATCGGTGTCATCCTCGCCCTTGTCTTTGGTCTTCTCATCACACGCAGCATCAACACCAACCTCAGCCGGGTCATTGCAGGACTCAACGACGGCGCTGACCAGGTGGCTTCCGCATCGGGCCAGGTGTCTTCGGCCAGCGTCTCCCTTGCGGAAGGGGCCAGTGAGCAGGCCGCATCCATCGAAGAAACCTCCTCCTCCCTGGAAGAAATGTCCTCCATGACCAAGCAGAATGCGGACAATGCAGGGGAAGCCAATGCCCTCATGGGGCAGACCCGCCAGGTGGTGGAAACGGCCAACCAATCCATGCAGGAGCTTACCAACTCCATGTCCGAGATTTCAAAGGCCAGTGAAGAAACCTCCAAAATCATTAAAACCATTGATGAAATTGCCTTCCAGACCAATCTCCTCGCCCTCAATGCCGCTGTGGAAGCCGCACGGGCCGGTGAAGCGGGGGCAGGTTTTGCCGTGGTGGCCGATGAGGTGAGAAACCTTGCCATGCGCGCTGCGGAAGCCGCCAAAAACACCGCAGCCCTCATTGAAGGCACGGTGAAAAAAGTGCAGGAGGGCTCCGGCCTCGTCACCCGGACCAATGAGGCCTTTGGCGAAGTGGCTTCCCGCAATGTTCAGGTGGCCCAGCTGGTGGCGGAAATTGCCGCTGCGTCCAAGGAACAGGCCCAGGGCATTGAACAGATCAACAAGGCAACGGCTGAAATGGACAAGGTCATTCAGCAGAATGCCGCCAATGCCGAAGAGTCCGCTTCTGCATCGGAACAGATGAATGCCCAGGCAGAACAGATGAAAGCCATGGTTCAGGAGTTGGTGGCCATGGTGGGAGGTCGCGCCGCACGCAGCCGAAAGCAGCTCCAGCAGTCCCTTTCCTCGCGGGAATACGCCGAAATGGAGCCCCCGAGAATTCAGACCAGACCCCATACTCCCGCCCCTGGCACCAGGGGAAAGGGTCTGCAAAGACCGCCAAGGAAAAACCCTGGAAAGGAAATCAACCCCAGACAGGTCATCCCCATGGATGATGATGACTTCACAAGCTTTTAAATACACCCGCGTATCAGGCAGCCGCCGGGCCTTCAGGGCCCGGCTTTCACAACCCGGCTCCGGACCGTGAAAGGATGGATCTGCATCCTGATCCTCCTTTCCCGGAGCTTATCAACCAGGGAGCTTCTCCCATGACAGAGTCCCATGGCAGCACAAGCCTCAGCGAGCCTGAAATCCGCGCACTGCAGGACGAACTGCACCGCCTTCGGACCCTTCTTGCCCAAAAGGAGGAGAGCCTTACCCGCGTCCGCCAGGATAAGGACCATCTTCACGCCATCGTTGAACGTGCACCGGATATCATCATGCGCCTGGATGCTACGGGCCGTCACCTTTTCATCAACCGCGCCATTGAGGCCGTAGTTCCCATGGCGGCCCAGAACTTCATCGGCAAAACCCACAGAGAGCTGGGCTTTCCCGACGCCGTCTGCCGGTTCTGGAAGAAGCACATCACCGCTGTCTTTGAAACCGGAGACCCCAGGGAAGGGGAAGCGCCCTATGAGAGTATGCACGGCAAACGCGTTTTCAACTGGCGGCTCATCCCGGAATACGGCCCTGGCGGGCAGGTAGAAAGCGTTTTGTGCATGGCAAGGGACATTACGGCCCAACGCAGGGTGGAGGAAGATTATGCCAAACTTTTTGCTTCCATGCCCTATGGCTTTGCCCTGCATGAAATGGTGCTGGATGGCCATGGCAGGGCTGTGGATTACGTTTTCCTGAACGCCAACCCGGCCTTCGAGCGGCTTACGGGCCTCAAAGTCCAGCACATTCGCGGCAGACGCGTCAGAGAGGTCCTGCCCGCAACAGAGCCCGAATGGATCACGCGCTACGCCAGGGTTGCCCTCCATGGAGAACCTCTCCAGTTTGAGTCCTTCAGTCGGGCCCTCGGGAAATTCTTTGAGGTCACCGCCTATTCTCCGGCTCCGGGACAGTTTGTCACCCTTTTTCACGATGTGACCCGAAGAAAACAGGCGGAAGAAGACAGGGAAAAGCTCAAAAACATGCTCTCTCAGGCCGAAAAAATGAATGCCATCGGCCGCCTTGCTGGCGGGGTTGCCCATGATTTCAACAACAAGCTCAGCATCATTACCGGGTATGCGGATTTTGCCCTGGAAATGACAGAGCCGGACAGTGACCTGCACCAGGATCTTCTCGAAATTCTCAACGCCGCACAGAGCGCCGCAGTCCTCACCCGGCAACTGCTCACCTTTGCACGCAAGGAAAAAACCAATCCCAGCCTACTGGATATCAACGCCTCCCTTGAGGGCATGCTCAGCATGCTCAAACGGCTCATTGGTGAAAACATTGAACTTTCCTGGCGTCCCGCCTCCTCCCTCTGGCCTGTGCGCATGGATGCGGGGCAACTGGATCAGATCCTTGCCAATCTGTGCATCAACGCACGGGACGCCATTCAGAACACAGGAATCATTTCCATAGAAACCCAGAACACCTCCCTCGGCCACCTCCATTGTGCAGGAGACCCGGAACTGAAACCCGGCGATTATGTGCAGATCACCGTAAGCGACAATGGCTCCGGCATGACTCCGGACATTCTCATCCATATTTTTGAGCCTTTTTTCACCACCAAAGGGACTGAACAGGGAACAGGCCTGGGCCTTGCCACGGTTTATGGCATCGTGAAACAAAACCATGGACTCATACGGGTGTACAGTGAGCCCAACCTGGGCAGCAGTTTCAAGGTCTACCTGCCCAGGCATGAGGAAGGGTTCACCTGTCCTCCCCCTAAGGATACGGGCTGCGATCCCTGTGGTGGAAAGGAAACCCTCCTTCTGGTGGAAGATGACCCCGGCCTTCTGGCTCTGAACAAGACCATGCTGGAGCGTCTGGGATACCGGGTGTTCACCGCCGCCCTGCCCGGAGAAGCCCTGCTCATGGCGGAAAACTGCGAAGGTGCCATTGATCTTATGATCACAGATGTCATCATGCCGGAAATGAACGGCATGGAGCTGGCGGAGCTTCTCAGCAAGCGGTATCCGGCAATCCGCTGCCTTTTCATGTCGGGCTATACCCAGGCCATGATCGCCCAGCAGGGGTTTTTGGAAAAACCCGAACACTTCATCCATAAACCCTTTTCCCTGAAGGAACTGGCTCTCAAGGTCCGAGACCTTCTTGATTCGTGAAGCCCTTCGGATCCCCCTCACCAGGAAGGAAGGCATGCGCCCTGACCCAAGGTATCAAAAACAAGGCTCCTGCGTCACCGGGCATCCCGCGTGTTCAGAATCTTCCGCGTCCATGCCGGTTTTCTTCCTTTTCTTCCTGATATCCCTCTTTCTCATCCCAAAGCCCCTTCACGCCCAAACGCCTGTACCGGAAGATTCCAGATGGATCCGATCCGCCTCTGAGACCGATTATCCGCCCTACTGCATTCTCAACGAAAAAGGAGAAGCCGACGGCTTTTCCGTGGCCCTGCTCCGTGCGGCCCTCCAGTCCATGGGCTTTGAGGTTTCCTTTGAAACCGGAACATGGATCCATGTGAAACAAAGCCTCATCAACGGTCAGGTTCAGGTTCTGCCCCTGGTCGGCAGGACTCCGGAGCGGGAAGCCCTTTTTGACTTCACCTTTCCCTATCTCAGAATGCACGGAACCCTGGTAGTGCGCAAAGGGGAACAGGACATCCGGACGCTGGAGGACCTTGAGGGAAAAACCGTTTCCGTGATGCGGGGGGACAATGCCGAGGAGTTTCTCAGGAGAAGCCACCCAAAAGTGCATATCCGCGCCACAGCCACCTTTGAAGAGGCCCTGCACGAGGTGGAAGAAGGTCTCAGTGATGCGGTGGTCATCCAGAAACTACTGGCCCTTCAGCTCATGGAACAAATGGGAAGCCCCCGGCTGAAAACCACAGGCCCCCCCTTAAAAGACTTTGTCCAGTCCTTTTGTTTTGCCGTGGCCAAGGGGGATGAAAAACTGCTGGCCCTTCTCAACGAAGGACTTTCCATCGTCATGGCCGATGGCACCTTCCGCACCCTGCACGCCCGGTGGTTCGGTCCCCTGGCCGATCTGGAACGGGGCCGCAGCCACATCATTGTCGGCGGAGACAGCCATTTTCCGCCCTACGAATTTCTCGATGAAAAGGGTCAGCCCACAGGATACAATGTGGAGTTAAGCCAGGCCATTGCAAGAACCATGGGCATTCCCCTGGAAATCCGCCTCATGCCCTGGCACAAAACCCGTGAGGCCCTCCGCCTGGGTGAAATTGACGCTGTGCACAGCATGTTTTATTCCAAGGAAAGGGAAAAGGATTTTCTTTTCACCCCCGCCCATATCCGCATCAGTTATGTCCTGGTTTCAAAGGATAAAACCCTTGCCGAAACCCTTGGCAGCATGGAAGACCTGGAAGGAAAAACCCTGGTGGTGCACAAAGGCGATATCATGCACGACCTTGCCCTGGCCCAGGGGTACAAAGATCGGCTCATCCTTGCTTCTGACCAGGAAGAAGCCTTACGCCTTGTGGCGGAAGGTCCCTTTGAGCATGCCCTTGTGGCGAGAATTCCCGCCCTTTACTGGATTGCAGCCCATGGCTGGGACCATCTCCATGTGAGCCAGCAGCCCCTTCTTTCCCCGGAATACTGCTATGCGGTGAACCCTGGCAGGGAAGCCCTCTTATCCCAACTGGCAGAAGGCCTCTCCATTGTGAAAAGCTCCGGAGAATACCGCGGGATTCAGGCACGCTGGTTTGGTGTCTACGAATCCATGGACGTAAAATCCATGGCTATTTTTCGCTATCTTCTCATTTCAGCCTCGCTTATGGCGCTTCTCATTCTTGCCTTTGTCATCTCTTCTCGCATACTCCGGCAGAAAATCCGGGAAAAAACCTTCGCCCTTTCCCAGGAAATCCAGGAGCGAAGACAAGCCCAGAACAAACTCCTGGAAGCCAAGGAAGAGGCCGAAAGGCTCAACGTTTCCCTGGAAAAAAAACGCCTTGAGGCCGAAACCCTGGCCCAGGAGGCCCAGGCCCAGGCCGCACGGGCAGAGTTGGCCCGCCACGCCAAGGATGAATTCCTTGCCAACATGGGCCATGAACTCCGAACCCCCATGAACGGGCTTATGGGCATGTTCACCCTCCTTCTGGAAACGCCCCTCAATGAAACGCAACTGCGCTATGTGACCCAGGGCCTCGCCCGGAGCCAGTCCCTCCTTGGGCTTCTCAACGCCATTCTTGATTTCTCCCAGGTACAGGAAGGACGCCTGAATTTAAACCGCATGGTTTTCAGCCCCCACGAAATGCTGAAAAAACTCTGTGCAACCCTGGATCCCCTGGCCCGGAACAAAGGGCTGATCCTTAAGACCTGCATTCCTCCGGACATACCCTCCATGGTCTGTGGAGATCCCTCCCGCCTGGAGCAGATTCTCTTCATCCTGCTCGATAATGCCTTCAAGTTCACCCACAAAGGAGAAATCTGCATCCGCGTGGAAATGCTCTCCGAACCCCCCGGTCAGGTTCTGCTGCGTTTTTCCGTGAAAGACACGGGGATCGGCATCCCTTCTGAAAAAAAAGACGCACTCTTCCAGCATTTCAGTCAGGTGGACAGCTCCAGCACGCGGGCCTACGGCGGCGCAGGTCTGGGGCTTGCCCTGGCCCGTACCCTCACGGAACATATGGGAGGATCCATGGGCTTTGAAAGCAGGGAAAATACAGGCTCCGAATTCTGGTTCACAGCATCTTTCCAAAGGCAGGCAGACATGACGGTTCTTGACAAAAAAGCCATGATGACCCGTTTCATGGACGATGAAGCCCTGGCATCCCAGGTGGTGCAGGTCTTTCTCAGTGACATCCCCACACAGATAGCGCTTTTACGCACCTACCTCGATCAGGGAAACACCGACCTGGCCCGTCGCCAGGCCCACACCATCAAAGGCGCTTCTGCCAATGTGGGAGGCGTCGCCCTCGCCAGCCTGGCTGCGGTCATGGAAAAAGAAGGAGATCAGAATAATCTCCCTGGCATGCAAATCCGCATGAAGGAGATGGAGGCCGCCTTTGAAATCCTTCAGAACACACTGAAAACCGCATTCAACATAAAGGATCTTCCATGAATACCCCCCCCCGGCGCATCCTCATCGCCGAAGATGACGCCACCTCCTGCACCCTCCTTGACCTGACCTTGAAAAAATGGGGGTATATCACCCACTGTCAGGCCAACGGAGAGGCAGCATGGGAATTTCTTCAGAAACCCGACCCACCCCAGCTCATGATTCTCGACTGGATGATGCCAAAGCTAAGCGGCATTGAACTTCTCCGCCGTATTCGAAGCATGGAAAATGCGCCACCCTTTTATGTCCTCATGCTTACCACAAGGGACAGCAAGGCAGACATCATTTTAGGTCTCAACACCGGGGCGGACGATTATCTCACCAAACCCTTTGATCCGGGCGAACTCCAGGCGCGGGTGCGGGTAGGTTTCCGGGTTCTGGATCTCCAGGAAAAACTCGCCAGCCAGATCCGTGAGCTGAAAAAAGCTTCCGAACACATCCGCACCCTCCAGGGTATTCTGCCCATCTGCTCTTTCTGCAAGAAAATCCGGGACGACAGAGGGTACTGGGATCAGGTGGAAGCCTATATTTCCCGTCACTCCCAAGCCCAGTTCAGCCATGGCATCTGTCCGGACTGCCTGCAACGCCATTACCCCGATTTCTCCGATACAGAGGAATCCTGAACCCTGCTTCCACCCCATGCGGTAATCCGGTGGCAAAGGAGGAAAAATGAAAAGCCTCTGCATACTTGAAATTGACCTCAGCTCCGGATGTATGGAAACCACAAGTCCTGATCTGACTGAGGATCTCGCCCAGCTCGGCGGCCTGGCCCTTAACGCCCGCATCCTCAGCGAGCGTATCCCCAGAGGAGTCGACCCCCTGGGCCCGGACAATGTGCTCATCTTTTCCCCGGGTCTCCTTGCGGGTTCCGGATTTCCCACGGCCTCCCGTACGGAAGCTTCCGCCCTTTCTCCTCTTACCGGAGGCTTTGGTACGTCCAACTCCGGGCTTTTTTTCGGGGGCGACCTGAAACGTTCAGGCTATGACGCCCTTGTTTTCCGGGGACAAGCCAAAAACCCCGTTTTCCTTGCCATTGAAGGAAAAATGCCAAGGCTTCTGGATGCTTTTCCACTCTGGGGCAGGGACGCCTGGGAAGCCATCGAAGATCTTGAAGGCCTTTACCCCAAGGCTTCCATGGCCCTCATCGGAACGGCCGGAGAAAATCTCGTCCGTTTTGCTTCCATCCAGAATCGACGCCACGACGCCTGGGGACGGACGGGCCTTGGGGCTGTGATGGGTTCCAAAAAACTCAAAGCCATTGTCATTGCCCCCGAAGGAAAGGTGAAGGCCTTTCATGCGGAAAACTTCCGCAGCATCCGCCAACAGGCCACCCAAGCCATACGGGCCTCCCGCTATTACGAACCCTTCAAGGCCACGGGCACCATGGGCGCCATGCCGGTCTATGGAAAGTTTTCCGCCCTGCCCACCAGAAATTTTTCCGGGGAACCCATACCCGAGTGGTCCAGAAACTTCGGCCGTTCCCTGGAAGAACGCTACATCCGGGGCCGCATGGCCTGTGAAAGCTGCTGGATCGCCTGCGGTCACCTGGTATCCATTGAAAAGGGGCCTTACAGGGGAGAAGATCTCAAGGCCTTAGAAATCACCCCCACCATCACCTTCTGCGCTCAGGCGGGGCTTTCCGTGGAAGACAGCTTCAAGGCCACGGAACTCTGCCAACGCCTGGGCATGGATATGGTCAGTGCGGGCAGCACCGCAGCCATGGCTTTTGAGCTCTGGGAAAAAGGGAAAATCCCCTCCCCGCACACAACCTATCCCCTTTGCTGGGGGGACGGCGAGGCCTTCTGCCGCCTGCTCGGGGATATGGCGCACAGGCAGGGAATGGGAAATATTCTCGCCGAAGGCGCTGCCAGGGCTGCGAAAAAACTGGGAGAAGCAGAGGCCGCCATGCACATCCGAGGACTTGAAATTCCCATGATTGACCCCAGGGGACGCTGGTCCAGCTTCACCTTCGGCATGCTCACCAACATCCGGGGAGGTGATCATCTCAGATGCCGCAATCCCTTTGAAAACCTCAAGGAAAATCTCCAGGATGAAGACCTTATCTGGGAAGCTTTCCGTCTGCCGGAAGCAGAATACCAGAAAGCCGACATTGTGCCCGCATCCCTGAAAAAAAAGATCCTGGATTCAGAAAGAAGCCAGGTGCATCTGCCCCTGATGGCCCGATGGTCAGAAGATCTCATCACCCTTTTCAACACCTTTGGCATCTGCATCCGCCCGCCCCTTCTCAATGCCATCGGCCCCACCCTTCTTTCTGAAACCTGCCGGGCCTTCACAGGCAGGGATATTTCGCCGGAAACCCTGATGCAGCAGGCAGCCGGAACATGGGACACCATCCGCCGCTTCAACCTCAACCAAGGGGAAGGGCCGGAAGCCGCTTCTTTTCCCAGAAAATTCTTTCTTCCCGCCCATAGCCTCAAAGGACTTTGTCCCGAAAAACTCACCCTGGTTCTTAAAAGCTATTACAGGGCCAGGGGATGGGATGACCAGGGCCATCCCCCCAAGCGTACACCGGATACCAGGATGGTCTGACCATGCCCCTCCTCTCTTCTCCAGAACCCCACATCCCGAATCCTCCTTTCTTTTCAAGGCTGTGGCTTTTTTTCATCGTCCTGCTGGCCACGGTTCTTCTCATCTTTTTTCACGCAGAACTTACGGAAAAAAAAACCTCCCAGGCCTTTATGGAAGAAGCCCTTCTTCTGGCCGAAGCCCTGAATATCCATCGCATCCAGGCCCTGGAGGGCTCAAGCGAAGACCTTGAAAACCCGGCATGGCTTCGTCTCAGAAACCAGCTGCAAAATCTTATTCCCCTGTATGCCCAGCCCACCTTTCCCTACCTGATCGGCCGCAGACCGGATGGGGAATTTTTCTTTTTTCTGGACTTAAGACCCGAACCTGCAATCCGGCCCCTCTCCCCTGAAACCTTCGCCAAGGTCATGAATGACGGGAAAAACCTCCTCCTCCACAACTCCAAAACCCAGAGTCTCTGCGCTCTGATTCCCATTCGCTCGGAAAGGGAAGGGCCACCCCTTGCTCTCCTTGGCGTTGAAAGGCGACTTAAACAAAACCCTTTTTACGGACTGAAAAGTCTCTCCATCTTTGGCTTTACCTTAAGCCTCCTTCTCTTTGCAGCCGTTTTCCTCCTTCTGCGGAACCAGCGCCTTCCCTTCTATGGGTTCACGGACCGCCATGGCCCCACCTTTCTTGCGGCAGGCGCAGGCATCCTCCTCACCCTTGTGGCCGCCTGGTGGAATCATAACAATGAAGGCCTGCGTCATCACGAGAGTTTCAAACAGATGGCCGATATCCAGGCCCGCAACATCGCAGAGGATTTCTACGTTCTGCGGGATGTGGCCCTGGAAGGCATGGGCCGGTTCTTTGAAGCCTCCGATGAGGTGGATGGGCAGGAATTCTTCCACTACGCAAGTCCCCTTCTGGACATTCCCATGGCCCGATCCTGGGCCTTTGTTCCTGGGGTCCGCGCCAAAGAAAGGGCGCATTTTGAAGAAACCCTGAGCCAGGAGACCCAAAGCCCTTTCCAGATCTGGGAAAAAAACAGCTTGGATGAAAAAATCCCCGCTCCGCCCAGGGATATGCATTACCCTGTCCGGTACGCAGTCTGCCGCTCGGATCAGCCCCATACCATGCTGGGCTTTGACATGGCTTCAGAAGCCAGGGCAAGGCAAGCCATGGAAGAATCCCTTTCCCATCGCATGAGCACAGCCACCCCCCCCCTTTTCATAGGCTCCTGCCCTGAAGAAAAAAGGGCCCTTCTCATCTTCCGCCCCACCTTTTTCAAAGAAAACCTTGAGACCTCACAGGGTTTTGTTCTCAGCATCCTCGGCCTTGAAAACATCCTCCTGGAAGAGGAAAGGCGATATACCTCGGAAACCTCCCTTGCCGTGATCAGCGGGCTTTTCCATCTTGAGGCTGAAAATCCTCCCCTTTTTCTCACCTCCACCCTGGCCGGGCACGAACACGCCAGCCAGAACCGCTGCCTGGACAAAAAGGTTTACGCCCATCAGCATATCCGCCCCATTCTTGTTCTGGGCCAGAGTTTTGCCATTATCAGCCATGAAGGACCGGCCTTTAAAAAGCTTCACCCCCGCAAAGCCGCACAACAGACCCTGGGCTTAGGCATTCTGACCACCTTTTTCTTCACCCTCTGGGTGGCCTTCACCACCCGACGCAAGGAAATTCTGGAGCGAATCGTACACAAACGCACCGCAGACCTTGCGGAAAGTGAAAAACGCTTCCGCACCCTTTTCATGGAATCCCCCATATCCATGCTCATCCATGACAAAGACAGTGGCCGCATCCTGGACGCCAATCCCGCAGGCTACGGCGCCTATGGTTTTTCCAGTCTTGGGGAACTTCAGAATGGGGATTTCTGGCTGGACCCTCCCTATGCCTTTGAAGACGCCCTCGCCCGCATCCGAAAGGCCGCCCTGGAGAAGGTGCCTCCCTTTGAATGGGTCTGCCGCAAGGTGGATGGGACCCTCCTCTGGGCCACGGTTTCCCTCACGCCCATTCATCTTCAGGGTGTCCAGCGCATTCTTGTGACCTGGATTGATATCACAGAACAAAAAGAGGCCCAGAAAAAGCTTTACAATGCCAACGCCCTTCTGGAAAAGGCCATCGCCCAGTCCAGAAAGATGGCGGCCAGGGCCCAGGCCGCCAATATCGCCAAAAGCGAGTTTCTTGCCAACATGAGCCACGAGCTGCGAACCCCCATGAATGCCATTCTGGGAATGACGGATCTTCTCCTCTTCACCTCCCTTGATGAAGAACAGCACGCCTATGCGGGCATCATCCGGGAAAGCGGCGCAGCCCTGCTCCATATCATCAGCGATATCCTGGACTTTGCCAAACTGGAGGCCGGAAGACTGGAGCTTTCCCAAAAGCCCTTCTACCCCAAAGATCTCATTGCCGATCTCATGGACGTTTTTTCCCTGGATGCGCAGAAAAAGAACATCCGCCTCAGTGCTGAGATGGAAGCCCATGTGCCCGAAATACTCATGGGCGACAGGGACAGGCTCCGTCAGATTCTCAGCAATCTCCTTTCCAATGCCATCAAATTCACGGAAAAAGGAAAAACAGGCCTCACGGTCTCCTGCATCCAGGACGGAGAGGAGGAGGTCAGGCTCCGCTTCTGTGTCCTGGACACAGGCATAGGCATCCCTGCGGAAAAACAATCCCTGCTTTTTAAAAAATTCAGCCAGACCGATGCCTCCATTACCCGTCGCTACGGAGGCACGGGCCTGGGCCTTGCCATATGCAAAGAGCTTGTGCGCCTCATGGGCGGAGAAATCGGTATGGAAAGCCAGGAGGGCCAGGGCACTTCCTTCTGGTTCATCCTCCCCTTCCGCAAAGTGCCCCCCGAAACCGCTCTTATGGATACAAAAAAGGGAGAAAGCCCGGAAAAAAAGCCGCCCACCCCTCTCCCCCTTCTCCATGAGCAGGCCACTTTCCCCCAGAAGGCAAGAATCCTCCTGGCAGAGGATAATCTCACCAACCAGGTCGTCACCCTGGGGCTTCTCGGTAAACTCGGCTTTGCCGCAGATGTGGCGGAAAACGGAAGAATTGTGCTGAAAAAGCTCCATGAAACCGCCTATGACCTCATTCTCATGGATGTGCAGATGCCGGACATGGACGGTCTGGAAGCCACCCGCTGCATTCGCCGGGGTGACGCGCCGGATCCCGCCATTCCCATCATCGCCATGACCGCCCATGCCCTGGAAGGCGACAGGAACGCCTGCCTTGAGGCTGGCATGAATGATTACCTGGCCAAACCCGTATCCGCAGATGTCCTTCTGGTCATGCTCAACCGATGGTTGCCGACAAATGATTCTGCGTCCCTTTCTTAAAGGAAAGTATTCCTATGATTCTCAGAGTCTCTGAAGAAGTTTTTCCGGAAACCGCTCAAAAAATGGCCGAGGAACTCGCCTCAGCCCCCCGTGTGAAAGCCCTTCTCATCCTCGGCTGCGATGGCAACGGATGGACCCGGACCCATCTTAACCCCTGGCTCACGGCCTTGAGGCTTCCTGTGTTCGGCGGCATTTTTCCCCAGATTCTGGCAGACGGCAGAAATCTTGAAAAAGGCTGTATTGTGGCAGGCCTTTTCCATGGGGTTCAGCCCCTTGTTGTCACAGGCCTCAGTCGGCCCGGAAACGATTTTGAAGCCATTTTGGAAAATGCGGCCCCAGATCCACAACTTTCCGGTAAAACCCTTTTTGTCTTTGTGGATGGCCTTTCCCGGCGCATCGGCCCCTTCATCCACGCCCTTTTCAACACCTTTGGCCTGCAACCCAACTACATCGGCGGAGGGGCTGGCTCCTTAAGCTTCACCCAGAAACCCTGCATCATCACCCCCCAGGGCCTGGTTGCCGACGCCGCCATCCTCGCCATTTCTGAGGTTCAAAGCGCCATCGGCGTGGCCCATGGCTGGTTTCCCATATCCCCTGCCATCAAAGTGACCGAAGCCCGCCAGAATCGCATCCTTTCGCTGAACTGGGAACCCGCCTTCACCGCATACCGCAGAATCGCAGAAGCCCACTCCGGCATGTCCTTTGATAAAACTCCCTTTTTTGACATTGCCAAGGCCTATCCCCTGGGCATTGCCCGCCTGGATGCGGAAATGGTGGTCCGGGATCCCATATTCACCGAATACGGCGCGCTCATCTGCGTCGGCGACATTCCCGAAGGCAGCTATGTTCATATTCTCCACGGCAACACGCCCTCCCTCATCCAGGGCGCCCGTCTCGCACGGGACACGGCCCTGGCGGCATACTCCGGTGAAAGGGAGGCTTCCGCACTCTTTTTCATGGACTGCATCTCACGGGTGCTTTTCATGGGAGAAGATTTTGAAAAAGAAATCCGGGTCATCACCCACCCCCCCTGCACCTTCGGGGCCTTAAGCCTTGGAGAAATCGCAAACACCGGCGATGCCTTCCTGGAATTTTACAACAAGACCGCTGTGGCGGGATTTCTCGGAGATCCCAATGAATCCTGAAATGTACAGAGATATCCTGCTCGAAATCGCCGTTGCCGCCAGCGGAGAGCTGGACCATGAAAAACTATTTCAGGCCTGCCTGCCTATTTTTCTGCGCAAACTGAACTGCACCCTCGCCGCCGTGATCCGCAAAGAGGATGAGGCCTGGCAGACCGTCCATCTCCTGCCCAGGGCCATGGCCAGAAATCCGGTATACCGACATGTTTCCCGAAGACTCCAGCTCGCCCTTGAAACCCCCGCCTCCCAGCCCTGGCGCTGCCTCGCCCATGAAAATTTCCTTTATTACGCCTTCCCTCTGGAAGACTATGGTTTTCTTCTTCTGGCGAGATCAAGACCCCTTGACACCTTTTTTCTCCATGAAATGATTCCCTTAAGCCGCATTCTGACCAAAGCCTGCCTCTCCTGCCTTGAAACGGAGAAACGCAGGCAGAGTGAGGCCGAACTCCTTGTCCAGAAAGCCCATTTTGAGTCCATCTTCACCAATACCCTGGACGCCATGGCCTACTTTGACGTCCAACACAGAATCCTCATCATCAACTCCCGCTTTACGGAAATGTTCGGCTATACCCAGGAGGAGGTGGCGGGCAGGGACATCAACAGCATTGTGGATCCATTGAGGATTCAGAAGGAATATGGCTCCCCCAGGATTCTCCGGGGAGAAACCCTTGAAATGGAAGCCATTCGCTATGGAAAAGACGGCAGGATCATTGAAGTGCTTCTCAAGGGCGGGCCTGTGTATGTGAACGGAGAAATCCGCGGAGGCTATGTCATTTACTCGGATATTTCCCAACGTAAAAACCATGAACGCCAGCTTCAGGAAAGCAACCTGCTGCTGGAAAAGGCCATTGCCCAGGCCAAAGCCATGGCCGGGCAGGCGGAAATGGCCACGATGGCCAAAAGCACCTTTCTTGCCACCATGAGCCATGAAATCCGCACACCCCTCAACGTCATCATCGGACTGACGGATCTCTGCCTTTCCACATCCCTCTCAGAAAGGCAGCGGGATTATCTGACAAAGGTGGCTCAGGCGGGTCACAGTCTTCTGGGTGTGATCAACGATATTCTGGATTTTTCCAGAATCGAGGCGGGTAAACTCCGGATGGAGAAAATCCCCTTTTCCCTTGAAGAGGTTTTCCGGAAAATATCCGATCTTTTTTCCCACAAGGCCAGGGAAAAGGGGCTCAGGCTCCGCTGGTCCAAAGGAAAAGAGGTCCCGGAGGACCTGGTGGGCGACCCCTTGCGTCTGGCCCAGATACTCACCAATCTTGTGGGCAATGCCATCAAGTTCACAGAAAAGGGGAAGGTGGAAATCCATACCCGCGCCCTGGTCCTGGAAGAAAAGAGCGCTGTACTGGAGTTTCAGGTGAGGGATACGGGCATTGGCATGGCAGAAAAACAGATTCCAGGCCTTTTTCAGCCTTTTTCCCAGGCGGACAGTTCCACCACCCGCAGATTCGGAGGCTCCGGCCTGGGGCTCGCCATTTCCAGAGAACTTGTGGAATTGATGCAAGGAGAGATCCGCATGAAAAGTCAGCCAGGAAAGGGCAGCATCTGCACCTTCACCTGCAGGCTGGCAAGGGGGCTTCCATCGCCGCCTGAACACCGCGTCCGGCCCCTGCCCCCTTCTGCCCTCATCCCCCTGCACGGCAAACGGATTCTCCTTGTGGAAGACCACGCGGTGAACCGACAACTGGGAAGGGAAATCCTGAAGCAGGCAAAAGTCCAGGTGGACATGGCGGAAAACGGAATGGAAGCCCTGAAGAAAATCCAGGAGCAGGCCCCAGGCCATTACCACCTCGTCCTCATGGATGTGCAGATGCCCATCATGGATGGCTATGAAGCCACCCGCAGAATCCGTCGGGATGCTCGCTTTCAGAATCTTCCCATCCTTGCCATGACCGCCAACGCCATGGCCGAAGACAGACAAAGGGCGCTGGCATGCGGCATGGATAACCACATCGCCAAACCCATTGATCCCAGGCAGCTTTTCTCCCTCCTCCTGCACCACCTGGCTGCCTCTTCGGAAGAAGAACCCCCAGGTGCGGTTGCGGAAAGGCTTTCCGGGAAGCACTCAGAAATCATCGATTTTCATGGATAAACCGCCTCAGCGGCATGGCTTTTCTTCCAGTCAGAGGGATAGAGAAAAGGCCTTTTACGCAGGCCCCACCTTTTTCAGAACTGGCCCATGTTTTTTTACACTTTTGCAAAAATCGCGAGGTAAAGCGCCTCTCCCACAGGCCTTATTTCCGTAAGGGAAAATCCAAAGGGCCGCACCAGGGTGCTCAAGGCCTCCGGAGAAAGACGTAAGGCTTCCGGTGGTCCTGGAGGGCCGGGTTTTTTCTCAAATTCCACCACCGCAAGGCGACCCTCCTTTTTCAGGGTGCGGGCCAGGGCCTTCAGCATGCCTTCCACCTTGCCATCGGCCACAAGGTCATGGATCACCGTTGCGGCCAGGCAGAGATCCACACTCTCCTGGGCCAGGGTTGTGCCCTGGGACAAATCCGCCACATGGGCCTGCACATGGCTGAGCCCCGCATCCCCGATCCGCCTTCTCAGCTCAAAGACCCCCTCTTCCCAGAGATCCACGGCATAAATGCGGCTGTGCAATCCCGCCCAGCGGGCCAGGGCGAGAGTGTAGTTGCCCGCTCCGCAGGCGGCGTCCAGAATCACAAGCCCTTCCATGGGCTCCAGCGCCTCCCGCAGGGCCTGGGTATCCACAAGTCCAAAACTGGATTTTCCAGCGGCAATGGGGACATTTTTCATGTTTCCTCCTTATTTTTCCTGAACGGGGCCATCCCTTTCCTGCACCTTTCGGGTGCGGACCAGAACCTGGGGCAATCCAGAAGTTTGGTACGCAAAACAATATAAGCCCTAAAAAAATAAAAACCAGTCCGGGCCAATCTCTTTTTTCAGACAAGGCTCCCGGCCGTAAAAGGGGCTTAAAAAAACGAAGAAAGGTCAGGGCAAGAGGAGGGAAGGCAGAACCCCGATATGCTCCAGCACCCGCTCTGCACCGGAAAAATCGCCCTGGGAATTCAGGGGACCGGGAAGCACCCAGCAGCGCAGGCCTGCGGCCAGGGCCGCACGCAGGCCCCTTTCCGCATCTTCGATGACAAGGCAGGCCTCCCTGGGAAACCCCGAAAGGGCAAGGGCCTTGAGGTAGGGCTCGGGATGGGGTTTTGAAAACCGCACATCTTCACGGCAGACCGTAAAATCAAAAAAATCCGAAAGTCCCGTGCGCGCGTGGATCAGGGAAAAGGGCTTTTTTTCGGAACTTGTCACAACCCCCATGCGAAAGTGTCCACGCAGCCTGGAAAGAACCTCCTTCACACCGGGGATGAGGATGGGTTCGCTTGCCAGGAGGTCGAGATGGTGCTGCATTCTTTTTCTGCGGAAGTCCGCCAGAAACTCCTGGGAGGCCTCCGGGAAAAAGTGGTGAATCCCCGTGGATGTCCGCAGAAAATGCTCGTGATAATCTTCAAAATCCATGGCAATGCCATGCTCGGCCAGCACCCGGCGGTTGGCTTCAAAATAACAGTGTTCCGAATCCACAAGAACGCCGTCATTGTCAAAAAAAAGGGCCTGAATGCGCATACCTTCCCAAGCCCCCATCAGTCCCAGGGTCCGCGCCGCCGCGTATCCACCACCACAATGCGACCGTTCTGAAAACGAAAGCCCGTAAGCGCCACATGGATGAGGGCAATCACCAGAGAGGCCAAAAAGGCCGTCCAGAAACCGGCCACATCAAATCCCTGCACCAGAGAGGCGGTGATCTGAAGCAAAAAAGCATTGATGACAAAGGCAAAAAGCCCCAGGGAGAGGAGGGTCACAGGCAGGGTCAGTAAAAGCAGCACCGGCCGGATGAAGGTATTGAGAATCCCGAGAATGGCTGCGGCGGTGATGGCGGATCCCACACTGGCCACCTGGATTCCGTCGAACAGCGAACCTGTCACCAGAATGGAAACCGTCAGGATCAACCAGCGTACGGCAATGTGTTCCATGTTGTATAATTCCTTATCAGGCATGAAAAATGTCAGTTTTTTTCCCGCAGACGCTGTACACGCAAAAGCCGCTGTCGCCGGGCCTCATGGCGCTGGGCGGCCAGGGTGAAACGATGCAGGGTTTCTTCCTCATCCGCTGTCAGATCCACGAAAGCGCAGTGACATTCCCCATCCCGGGTGCGGCCCAGTACTTCTCCTTTGAGAAAAAGATCCAGGGGCAGCTCCTCGGTTCGGCTTTGAAGGCGCAGCGTGAAAACATCCTCCGCCCCCAGGTGGGGGTGATGGAAACAAAATCCCCCCGCACTGAGGTTCAGGACAGGCCAGGCTTCCGCCTTTTCGCCCACCTGCACAAAAATCGCCACCGCTTCCGGAGTATAACGGAAACTCTTACGCCTTTCCTTCAAGGCCCGATCCAGCCAGGCAAAAATTTTATCCTTTTTTTTCGAGAACAAACTCAACCCTCCTGTTCATGGCCCGATTCTCCGCTGTGGTGTTGGGCCTTAAGGGCAGAAGGGAGCCATACCCTGTGGCCGTCAACCGGAAGGGGGAGACCCCTTTTTCAATGAGATACTTCAGAACCGTTGTGGCACGAAAGGCGGAAAGCTCCCAGTTGGAAGGAAAGCGAAGTGTGGCAATGGGCACATCGTCCGTATGGCCCCGGATATTGATGTTATACTCCGGATAGGCCTTAAAGATATGGACAATCTGGCCCAGAATAGGCTCAGCCTGGGGCATGAGCTGCTCACTTCCGGATTCAAAGAGAATGGTGCCCTGGATCCGCACCACCACCTTGTTGTTTAAGATCTGAACGGTGATGTTATCCCCCACGTTGCGTTCCGCAACAAAGGCATTGATATCCTCCACCATGGCTTCTTCTCTGGAGCGGCGGCCGAAAATCTCTTCAAGGGTCAGCTCCTTGCGATCCAGCTGCGGCACTTCCATGACCTCGATCACGCCTAAGGTGGTCATGTCTTTTCCAAGGCTGATGCGGATGGACTCAAAGGCCTGGCGGAAACGCTCCATGTTGAGGCTTGAAATGGAGTACAAAAGCACAAAAAACACCAGAAGCAGGGTCACCAGATCCGCGTAAGTGACAATCCAGCCCGCCCCTTCCTCATCTTCCAGAAAGTCTTCCTTGGCGCTTTTCTGTTTCATGAATCCACCTGACGTACATTCATGTTTTCAAGGGGAATCCGCTCCCTTAAGGGGATGAAGGAAGACAGGCTCTCGTAGACCATCATGGGATTGCTGCCCTTGAGAACGGAAATAGCACCCTCCAGCATGATCTCAAGCTGCATGACCTCAGAAACGGTTCTTGCCTTCAGCTTGCCCGCAATGGGCAAAAAGAGCATGGAAGAAAGCAGGGAGCCATAGAAGGTGGTGAGCAGGGCCACGGCCATGGCCGGGCCTATGGCCGAAGGATCGGCCAGCTTGGAAAGCATCTGCACAAGGCCGATGAGGGTGCCGAGCATGCCAAAGGCAGGAGCGTAGGCTCCCATTTTCTTAAACACGTCCTGCACAATGAAGTGGCGCATTTTCAAAGAATCTATCTCCGTGCGCAAAGCTGCGCGCACCACCTCCTCTTCCGAGCCATCGGCAATCAGACCGCAGGCTTTTTTAAGAAAACCCGAATCCGTCTCCAGGTTTCCCAACTCCAGAAGCCCTTTTTTACGACCCACATTGCAGATGCGGATCATGGTTTCCACGGCGGTGTTGGGATCTTCCCGGTCTTTGATAAAGGCAAAGGCTGCAGCACGGAAAGCGGCTGCCACTTCCCGGAAGGTAAAGGTGAGCAGGGTTGCCGCCATGGTGCCGCCGAGAACAATCATCATGCCAGGCACATTCACAAAGCTGCGCATGTCGCCACCCAGAAATATGGCGCTGATGATCAGGGAGATACCAGAAACAATGCCGATCAGGGATGCAAAATCCATGGGAAATCCTTACCTTACCTTTGTCCTCTGAATTTCAGGGAGAGCGCCATGGGAGGCAGACCGGGCCTGAAACCGGATGGATGCGGACAGTTTTTATGAATCCGTTGAAAAACATGAAAAAGGGCTTCGTAAGCCCCTTCTGCTTCCGCGTAACCACCCATGAAAGAAAAGAAATCCGAAAAAGGCCAACTGCCCTCTCTGGGTACCACAGCCCCCTTTCTGCGTCAACAAAGAGCGCTTGGCGCTTCCTTAAGACAAAATCCCCGCCAGGGTGTTTTCAGTCCGCCCACATCCAAAATTCACGCAACCTTCATCCAAATCCAACATGAAAAGGAGAAAAAGACCGTGGCGCAGGTCCTGATGTTCCACTCCCAACATGGAGGTTCTCCCTTGCCCCGCCTTCAAGAAAAAACACTTCCTCCCCAAGCCTGCAGCCCTCCCTCCCTTCAAGAGCTGCGGCGTATTCTGGAAATTCCCATGGGAAAGGGCGTCACCCTTGAAAGCCATCTGCCCTTTACCGTCGGCGACACCACCTGCGGCGTTGAAAATGAACTCCAGGCCCTGGTGGAAGGCAATTCTGAGGATGTGGATCTGCCCTGCGCCATCCGGGAATCCACCTATTACAGAAACCTTCTCAAAAGAAGCCTTGCCGGTGACCTGCCCGTTCAGCAGGCCGAAGCCCTCACCACCTTCTTGCACCACAATCCCGAGGGTTTGTGGGAAAACGCCTGGGTTCGCTTTCCTGAAAAGAACCTCTCCGCCTATGCCCTGCACATCTTTAAAATGGATCTGCGCGCAGACAAGAAAAACCCGGCCTCTCCCCTGCGTCAGGATGCCGAGCGCTTTTTTTTCATTAAAAATCAAGAACGCTGGATTCGTGTACCCATCAGTTACCTCTTGCGCCTGGCCCTGGCCGACCTCATCGGCCTTTCGCCCAAGGCCCATCCCCTGCTCCGGGTAAGCGCAGAAAAAATGATGGATCATTTTTTGAGCGACAATACCTCCCCGGAACTTTTCTCCTTTCATCCCGTCCTTCTGGGGTCTGGCAAAGGGGCTGCGGACAGCCTTGTCGGGGAAACCCTCAAACGTTTTCTCCTCTCCCAGCTCCTCCTGGAGCATGCCAATGAAGCCTTCGGACTTGCGGAAAACGGACAAAAAGCCCGCGTCTATTTTGCCTCCCACCCCCCCCTCAGACAAAAAGGTCTCAATGAGATCATCTCCGATGCCTTTTACCGGGAGCTTTTCATGAATCCCTGCCTTTCCGGCTGGGATCAGGGAGAAGAAAAGCACCGCTACATGGGTCTCTGCCATGAGGTACTCTCCCGCAGCCAGCTCAATGCGGTGAAAAAACTCAAAGAATGCGGCATCATCACAAGAAATCTTGTGGTGATGCCCAATACCTCTAACATCAGCCTTGCCAACAATGGCACCCATATTTCCATTGGAAGTCGCAAACTCTCCGCAGGCATGGCGGATGCAGGCAGCGGCCTTGGAAGCCTGCATGAAAAATGGATGGGGGATTTTGTCACCAAAATCACCGAATACTTCCTGCCCCTTCTGGTGGGCCATTATTCTGCCACCCCCTATCGCCTGGATTTTGAAGATTTCCACCCCGAACGGGTTCTGGGTTTTCTTCCCCACGAGCTGGACTACACCCATCTGCGCATGCTCTGGAGACGCTGGAAGAAAAAAGCCGGAAACCAGGTTTTCGGGGCCTCCCTCACGCCCTTTGGCCCTCCTTGGCTGGACCGGAACATCCGCAGGATTTTTCGCCTCAAAGGCGATCTCGTCCCGGATTTCCGGCTCATTGATTACCCTGCGGCCCTGCTCAGCACCCCCAGCAGCCCGGCCTTAGATGGCAGTCCTGACAACCAGAAACGTCTCATCTCGGATCTCAGCCATTCCGGTGTTTTTGACGCCCGCATGGCGGTTTACCTTCCCTATCGCCTGCGCGCCTTCGAAAAGATGGGCTTTTCCGGCTTTGAAGGCCGCCTTTACAGCACCTTCCCCGCCATTGGCCATGACATGGGCGCAGCAGCGCGGCTCCAGACCCTCATCACAGCCCTCGGCTACCACTACCTGCTTTCCGGACGTTATGGCCATAAGGACATACCCGATACGCCCTTTGTGGAAAGCGAGCGACGTCAGGGCCTCTTTGCGGCGGCCATCGGTCTGCCCACTCTCTATTTCCGCTGGCAGACGGAAAGTACCTTTCTCAAAGACCTTTTCCCTGGCATCCGGGATACCCGCATGAGCCGCCGCTATCCCGGCTACCTTCGGGTTCCCCTCCGGGCCTTCATGCTGGCCCTTTCTGAAAAACTCCGCAAAGACGGCGCAGGCCTCATTGACATGCTGGGTGCGGAGGATCTCATGGCAGATCTTAAAATGCGTCTCACCCATCCGGACACGGGAGCCGCAGGCAGACTCCTTTCCCTCATCCGGGAGGAAATCCCCCACCGGAAACCCCGGAATATCCCAGCCCAGCGCTTTAATCAGGCCGCAGAAACCTGCTACCGCACCCGTCTCCGTGAGACCCATATCCGCGAAGCCCTGCATTTTTTCATGGATGATGTCCGGCGCCTTGAAAACTGGTCCCGCTTCCGGGATCCGGCCTCAAGGGACGCCCTGAGATCCATTGTCAAAGACCAGGATGCCGCATCCCTTGTGGAAGGCCTGCACCGAAACCCCTGCCTTGAATCCCTCAGCCGGGAAGAGCGAACGCGTCTCATGCTCCTCATTATTCTTTCCATTCACAACGACAAAAAACACTTTGAGACCTCTCTATGAGCCCATTTTGTCATCAGTACATCGAACGTGCCACAGGAAGCATCAGGAACGAACGCCTTTTTGCCGATCCCCTGGTGCGTTTTCTCTACAACGAGATCCGGGAAAATGCGGGCTGGCTCTTTAAGGCTCTCACCTCTCCCCAGGCAAGTCACATCCTCGGAGTTCTTCAGTACGATCTTTGTTTTTTCTCTCCGCACAGAATAAAGGCGCTGATGCGGGATCTGGACGTCTGCCTGGAAGAATGTCTCAACCCCGAACACTTCCGCACCGCCAGAGCCGTTTTTGAAAGAAAAATCCGCTACTGGTCCTGTCGCCCCCAGCCGCCCGCCTTTCCCTGTGTCCTCGCCCCCTCAGACAGCCGCATGCTGCCCCTCAATCTCTCCACCCACAGTCTTTTTCCCGTAAAGGGGAAATTCTTTGACCTCAAAACCCTTGTGGGAGAAAGCCCCTGGCATGAACGCTTTGCGGGCGGCAGGGCTGCGGTCTTTCGCCTCACTCCGGACAAGTACCACTACAACCATTGCCCTGTGAGCGGGGAAGTTCTTGAAACCTTCATGGTGGAAGGCCGCTGCCATGCCTGCCATCCCGACGCCGTGGTCCGGGAAGTCACCCCCTTTTCCCGGAACCGCAGGCTCGTGACCCTGGTGGATACGGATATTCCCCAGGGCAGTGGGGTGGGGCTTGTGGCCATGGTGGAAGTGGTGGCCCTCATGATCGGCGGCATCCGGGAAGCCTACAGCCACAAAGCCTATGAGAATCCCCAGGCACTCCGTCCGGGAATGCGCATCCAGGCGGGCTGTCCCAAAAGCCTCTTTTATCCCGGAAGCTCCACCGTGGTTCTTCTCTTTGAGCCCCTGCGCATGGATTTTGAAGAAGACCTTGTGGCCAACAGCCTTCGCAGGGATGTGCAGAGCCGCTTTTGTGAAGGCTTTGGCCCTGGACTTGTGGAAACCGACCTCAGGATGGGGGAGGTCATCGGAAGGCCTGTGGCTTTAAAACCCAGCCTTTCTGCGCCAGTTCCCCTTGTTCCCTGAACCCTTTTTTTCCGGAGATTGCCCTATGCATGCAACCCTCTTCATTCTCTGCCTTGCCTGTCTCATGCTCATCCCTGCCATCTGGGGCGTCCGGAATCTGCCTTCGGAAAAATTCCAGATGCTCGCCGCCCTGCCCCTGCGCATGGAAAAAGACGGGGTATGGACGGGGCTTAACCTCACCTGGTATGGTTTTTTCACCGCAACGGCCTACACCTTCGGCACGGCCTTAGGCCTGATCCTTCTGGAAAGTGCGGGAATTCCCCTTTTTCTTTCCGCCTTTGCAGCCTGCATCCTCCTTGGTATCTGCATTCCCGCCTCCCGCTGGATCGCAGGGTGGGTGGAGGGAAAAGCCCATACCTTCACCGTGGGAGGGGCAAGCTTTCTTGGCATCCTTCTCACTCCCTGGGTCCTCCTTCTCACCGATACCCTGGGCCAGCGTTTCGGCCATGCCCCCCTGCCCCTCATCCCGGCATGGGCGGCCCTTGCCATCGCCTACGCCAGCGGCGAGGGTATGGGACGCCTCGCCTGCCTCAGCTTCGGCTGCTGCTATGGAAAACCCTTAAGCGCCCTTTCTCCCTCCCTTGCCCGCTTTTTCAGGCCCATGGCCCTGGTGTTTACCGGAAAAACCAAAAAAATCAGCTACGCCAGCGGCCTTGACGGACAACCCGTCGCGCCGGTGCAGGCCCTCACCCTCTTTCTCTATACCTTTCTCTGCCTGGGAGGCCTTGCCCTTTTCCTTATCGATCAGGCGGCCATGGCTTTGGTCCTCTGCCTTGGCGGCACCCAGATATGGCGGGTGATTTCGGAATTTCTCCGTGCGGACCACAGGGGAGAAAGGCGGTTTTCCGCCTACCAGACCATGGCCCTGCTCACCCTCCCCTACGCCCTGGCCTGTCTTTTCCTTCCCCCCTTTTCCCAGAGTCTTTTCTTTACGCCGGACCTGAAAACCGGCCTTGCCCTCCTTGGCCGGGCGCAGGTTCTGGCCGGGCTTTTCTTCCTCTGGGCTTTCACCTTCTTCTATACCGGCCGAAGCACAGTCACAGGATCCACCATCTGTTTTTTTGTCCATCAGGATCGTGTATGAAGCCTTCCTTTCCCAATGCCCATCCGGCCCTCCCAATTATTTTAGGAAGATAGGCCATCCAGACCCTCAGATGAAAACTTTTCAAGTTTTTTCAGCGCCATGCGCATTGACTTGCAAAGGTGGAACTGCTAATTTGACAGGTTATGGAACCTGGGAAAATTGTCGAATATATCGACCAACAGAAAATTATCACCGCCGTTGTCACAGAAAATAAAAAAGAACGACTCCGGCTTCTCACAGAAACCAACCGCGAGGTCAATCTTTCGGCCAACCGACTCTCCCATATCTCCGAAGCCCAGCTGGACCTCAGCATCCCCCGGGACCATCAGGTGCGTCTCCTGAAGGAAACCGCAGAACGCCGCAAGCAGCTTGCTGCGTCCATGAATCTTTCCGAACTCTGGGAAGTGCTTCAGGAGGAGGAAGACTGGCAGGATCTTGACACCGTCGCCGCCCTCTGCTTTACGGATGAAAATACCGCAGACGCCGCATCTGCGGTCATACGCACCATGTTTGCCGATCGCCTGTATTTCAAATTCGGCTCCAATCGTTTTCTGCCCAACAGTCCTGAGCAGGTGGCCCTGCTCAAGCGTCAGCATGAACGAAACGAACAAAGAAAACAGGCCATTGAAGCGGGAGCAGCCTGGCTGAAAAAGATGCTGGATAACCCCAGGCCCGAACTGCCCGCCGACTTGCATCATGTGGTCCACATACTCAGACACTATCTCGTCTTTGAAGAGGAAACACCGGGAATTGAAAACATCCGCCAGATCTTTGCTGCGGCGGGCGGCGATCCGGGAGATAAACTCTTTGATCTTTTTGTGCGTCTGGGCATCTGTGGACCCCATGAGAATCTTCTGCTCGAAAAGTTCGGCATTGCAACGGAATTTGACCGCAAAACCCTTGAAGCCGTAGCCGAACTCAAGGCCAGTCCCCGGAGCTTCACTCAGGACGCCAGGCGCAGGGATCTCACCCACTGTCGTCTCATGACCATTGACGGTCCTTCCACGCTGGATTTTGACGACGCCATCAGCATTGAACCCGCCGGAGACTTTCATATTGTGGGCGTTCACATCATCGATGTGGCGCACTTTGTCACTCCGGAAAGCCCCCTGGATCTCTGCGCCCTGGACCGGGGAAGCTCCATCTACCTGCCCGACGCCCGTTTCTCCATGCTGCCGCCCGCCATGTCCGAGGATCTGTGCAGCCTCAGAGGCGGTGAACTGCGGCCCGCCATCAGCGTTCTCATGCGGGTGGCGGATTACGCCCGCGTGCTTGATTATGAGATCACACCCAGCATCATCCGGGTGGCGGAACAGCTCACCTATTCCGACGCCAACCGCATGCTCGAGGAAGATACGGACCTTGCAAACCTAGATCGCATTGCAAGGAATTTCCGCTCCCAGCGCCTCATGGCGGGTGCTGTGCAGATTTCCCTGCCGGAAGTGAACATCCGGGTGGATGAGGACAGCGGAGAGATTCTCATCTCCAAGATCGACAGAGAAAGTTCCAGCCGCATGCTGGTGGCGGAAATGATGATCATGGCCAATGCCATGATGGCGGATTTTCTCAAGAAAAATCAGATGCCCGCAGTCTTCCGGTCCCAGGCCGAACCCAAAAATCGCCTCTACAAGGGGGATGAGGGCTCGCTCTTCCAGAACCTCATGCAGCGCAGACACTTAAACCGCGTGGTGCTGACTCCCCAGCCCGAACCCCATTCCGGCATTGGCTTTCCCTGTTATGTGACCGCCACCTCACCCATCCGGAAATACTGGGATCTGGCCACCCAGCGTCAGATCCGGGCCATTCTCGGCATGGAAACTCCGGCCAGCCGAGAAGACATCCAGGCCCTCTTTGCACGTCTGGAGCAGCCCATGGCCGCCGTGGGGCGGGTGCAGTTTTTCAGAAAGCGCTACTGGCTTTTCAAATACCTTGAAGGCCGCATCGGACAAAGGGAAAGGGCCATGGTTCTGGAGGAAAGGCGCAACCAGTACCAGGTACTGCTCCTTGATTACATGCTCGAATGGATGCTGCCCGTCTCTTCCGGTATCCAGCTCAGGCCTGAAACCGAAATCGAGGTGGTGATCCAGCAGGTCAATGCAAGGCGGGATCAGCTTTCCCTCTACCTCGGCTGATGCCCATGGAAAACGAAGCCACCGTACCCAGAAAAAACTGGCAGCACCAGGCCACTGCCTTTCTGGCCCGCTGCCGGGCGCAGATGTGGGGCAAGCACAAGGAAGAACCCCTCGCCTGGCTTTACAGGGCGGGGTTTTCCGTTTCCTTTGCTCAGGATCATTTTTTAGGCTGGAATTTCAGGCCCATGCAGCGCAACGCCGCTCTCTGGCTCGGGGAAGATCGCGCGGGTGAAAAATATGCCCTCCCCCAGGGTCTGCTTCTGCCCTGGATCCAGGAATCACAGATGCTCCGCCTTTCCATCCTCGGGATGGAAGGAGACACCTTCATACTGGAAGGCAGCAGCCTCCGTCCCCTTGTGACCGAAAAAGGCCCCTGTCTCCTTGTATGCGCCAGTGACGGCGACGCCTTCCGCCTTCTCCAGGAAACAAAACCGGGCACTGCGGTCATGGCGGCTCCGGACTTTTCCCTGCTCCGCCCTTCGGATTTTGAGGGTTTTGGCAGAATCCGCCTCGTCACCCCTTTCACCGATGATGTCAGACGCCTCCTCGATGAACTGCGGTCCCAGGGCCGCATGGCCCAGGCCTTCCCTTTGCCGGAAAGAGGCCTTGTCAGCGGTCTGCTTTCAGGAGAGCTTTCTTTTTCCCGCATCCCCGCCATGGCGCTTTTCTGACCCGCCCTTCACCCCTGGGCCTTAAGAAGATCCCCAAGGCAGAGGTCCGCAGCCAGCACCCCGCAGAAAATCCCTTCTTTGTTCCGCACAGGCACGGAAACCGTACAACAGAAGGCATCCGTTGCCCTGGACCTGTAAATCTCCGACACAAAGGCTTCTCCCCGCGCCCGTACAGCCCCAAACCAGGGGCGATCCGACCAGTCCGAACCCAGACCATCGGAAGCATAGACCGCCTCCATACCCGGACGAAACTGATTGGCCACCGTCTGTACGCCCTGGGAGTCGGTCATATAGGCCAGCTCCACATACCCCGCACCGGAAACAAAATCCCGGAGCAACCCTTCCCGCACCGCCCTCTTGTCCGACAAAATTTCCGTTGAAGCGGCCAGTGCGCCCACCGCTTCCCTGGCTCTCCGGTGGCAGCTCAGATGAAAAGCGCCCGTGGCCACAAGCTGGGTTTCGGTCAGGGCCCGGATACGTTCCGCACAATCGAGAATCTTCACATTCTCGGCATTGCGCTTTTCAATGCCCGCTCCCAGGCTGAGAACCGATTCCCGCATATCTCCGATCACCTGGGCCTGGGCTTCGGCGGTTTCCCTCACAATGTCCATATCCTTCACAAAGGCCCCGTGCTGCGCACC
>NZ_JAVETM010000079.1:0-6951 GCF_034006065.1 Desulfobotulus sp.
AAGACAGACCGCCTCCGGACAGACCGCGCACCGGGTGTAATCAAAAACCGGCAGATTGCCGTCCATGGAAACCGCCCCATGGGGGCAGGCTTTCGTGCAGAGGCGGCAACCGATGCACCCAAAGTCGCAGGCCTTTTTCGTTTCTCCGCCCTTTTCCGGATTCCGGCACAAAACCATGCTTTTTGCCGTTTCCGGAACCATGGAAATCACCCCCTTGGGACAGGCCTTGACACAAAGGCCACAACCGATGCAGGCCAACGTGTCCACCTCCGCAATGCCCCTTTCATTGATGACAATGGCCTTTTCCGGACAGACGGACACACAGCTTCCCAAGCCAAGGCAGCCCCACTTGCAGGCCTTGTCCCCTTCGGCCATCAGGGAAGCGGCCCTGCAGTCGGCAATGCCCTTATAGGTGAAAAGACTGCGGCAGCCTTCCACGTTCCCGCCGCCACAGGCCACAACGGCCTTGGCAGCCACCAGCTCTTCAGGCTCCTTGCCTGCGATGCGGGCCACCTCGCGGGCCACATCCGCTCCCCCCGGAAGGCAGAGGGCGGGCGAAACCCGAAGCTCCTTCACCACCTTTTCCGCATACTGGCGGCAGCCCGCGTATCCGCAGGCCCCGCACTGGCCCGAAGGCAATACGGCCTCAATGAGATCAATGCGGGGATCTTCTTCCACATAGAGCCATTTGTCCGCTATGGCCAGCAACAGACCGATGAGCGCACCCAGGCCACTTAAGGCCAGCACAGAAACCAGAATCTCCATCCTTGACATTCTCCTTTCCCGTTCCCGGAAAGCAGGCTGTGCGGGAACATCATTCAGCAAAAAGCATCAAAAAAGCGGATCAGGCAAATTGATAACAGATAATTGATAACAGATAATTGATAATTGATAACAGATGACTCAAAGGGGCCGGGTTCTTCCCGAAACCGGCCGCATTCCCCAAGCCCGTACCCGGTATCCGTCCTCTTTTCCGGACAGAAGCGGGGAAACCTTTTTTAAACAAGATCCTTCCCGTGACCGGAAAAGGTTCTTCTCCAGGGCTGAACTCCATAAAAAACACCGCAATCCCATGGGTTTTCATGCCTTCTCCGGATGAAACCGGAAAGCGCTGTCGAAGCCCGGTCTTTCACAAGTTTTACAAGTTTCATGCCAGCAGGAGAAAATCGCGGCTCCCTGCCCATCTCATCTTTCTGGCATGCATCCTGCAATCTTATCCTCCATTGGGCAGATCCGTACGTCCAGCCCAAAACCCGGCAAAGCCCCCCATCCACCCTTTTTCGAAAGGAGGCTTTCATGCGCACCACAGAAGGCATAGTCACCCACAGCGCTTCCAGCATGGCCACCGTCCGCGCATGCAGACCCGAAGCCTGCGCAGCCTGCAAAGGCAGGGATTTCTGCGGCGTCAACACCGCCACCATGGAAATCCGGGTAGAAAGCCTGCCAGGCCTTCAGGCCGGAGATTCCGTTCTCTTGGGCATCGGCTCCAGGGAGGTGCTGAGGGTCATGGCCCTCCTCTACCTTCTGCCCGTAGCCGCCTTTGTACTCACCTGCCTCGGAGCCTACCATGCCGCCCTGCGGATGCAGCTTCCCGCAGACCCCATTGCTGCGGCTGCGGGTTTTCTCTCCCTCGGCCTGGTTTTTCTTCTGATCCGCAAAACCGGGCAGCACCTCAGCCGCTCACCAGCCTACACGCCCCGCATTCTCAAGCGCCTGCCCCCCGGACTGTCTGATTTTCCGGACACCCCCTCCTTTCCGGAAAAAAAGATTGAGGAAAACAGTAGGGCTTTATGATTTACAATCAAACAGTTAGAGGCATTGGCACTTAAATTGCTGATTGCCATCACCGACTGTCCATCCCTCCTGAAAACGGCGCGGACCTTCCCCCCGAACGTCCGCGCCCCCCAGGAAGGGCGCGATCACGGTCTTCCGGGCGTAAAGCCTTCAACCATACGGCAGGCCCCCGACTTTCCGAACCGAACGGACACTAAAGGCGGATTCCCATGCAGCCACTTTCTCCCAGAACACTCCTCATCATCGCCCTCCTCCTTTGCGGCATGGGCTTTGGCGCTTACGCCCTCTTTCCCCCACCCGGCCCGGACGGCGGCGAACCCGTGCGCATCCTCTTTGAGGGCAAGGCCGGTCATGTGCTCTTTGACCACAAGATCCACACAGAAACCTATGGCATCGACTGTGCGAGCTGTCATCACAACCTCGACTACGGGGATGACACCTACTCCTGCGCCGTCTGCCACGAAAAGGTATCGGACGACCCCCACATGCTGTCTCTGACCGATGCCTACCACGAACAGTGCATCCAGTGTCATATGGATGAACAGGCCGGTCCTGTGGACTGCGCCGCCTGTCACAACCGCTGAAGGCCGCAGAGGGCAGCGCCCTGAAACCTTGGGAATCTTGCCCCCCATACTCCGAAAAACAGGCCCAGGCCTCTGACATCCGCACCAGGAGAACACCCATGATTGTCAACCGACTCCTCACCCTTGGCTCTTCGCGGCTCCGCTACGCGCTGCTGCCGCCAACCCTGCCCACACCCGACCCCCTCCCCGCCCCCTTAAGCGTCACCCTGCTTTCGGATCAGAACCTGAAACAGGGCATGGGCGGCCGGGAAGCCCTGCTGCGACTTAAAGAAACACCGGGAAAAGCCTTCCGCCTCCAGAAGGGAGACAGCGTGGCCAAAGGCCAGATCCTCGAACTGCTGGACAAGGGCCAGGCGGTGATCGCCCCCATTTCCGGGGTCATCGCCTCCATGACCCCTTATGTGGGCGACTATGGCCGGGTTTACCTAAGCCTCACCATAGAGGCTGCGGAAAGCGACCTTCTTCCCGAAGCCCCGCCCTTTCAGCGGGAAGACATGTTCCGTGCGGCTCCGGGACTGCCCGGCAAACCCTGTCTGCCCGAAACCCCGCCCCAGCGGGTGATCATCAGCGGCCTTGGCTCCGACGTGCTGGCCACCAACAACCAGTATGTGCTGAAAACCCGGATCAAAGACCTTGAAGCGGGCATGGACTGGATCCGCAACACCTGGCCTGGGGCAGCCATCCACCTCATGGTGGCCGAAGGACAGCAGAAAGACTGGCAAAAACATAAAACCTGCACCGTACACGGCGTGGCTCCCGTATATCCCCAGGCCTCCCCGAGGCTCCTGCACCGGGCCGTAACGGGAAAGGAAGCCCCTGCGGAAAGCCCCCTGGAAGAGGCGGGCACCCTGGTGCTTCAGGCCGAAGCCCTGGCCGCCATGGGCGTTCTCTATGCCACGGGTGTCCCCCCCCTGCACAAACTGGTGCAGGTCATGGGCAAGGACGGGGTGGGCCATCTGGTTTCCGCCTGCATCGGCACCCCGGTTTCCACCGTGCTGGCCCATCTGGGGCTTAAGGCCGAATACGGCGACCGGGTCATTCTCGGCGGCCCTATGACAGGCTATGCCGTCTATCAGGATGACTTTCCTGTCTGTCCGGACACGGACACCCTGCTCATTCAGGCACCGGAAAGGGGCGTTCCCTGCCAGACCCCGGCCTGCCTCAACTGCGGGGCCTGCACCCGCATCTGCCCCGCACGGGTGCCCGTCAACCTCATGCTCCGGGTTCTGGAAGCAGGACACTACGAGGAAGCGGCCGAATCCTTTGATCTCATGAGCTGCATCGACTGCGGCCTGTGCAGCTTTGTCTGCCCCGGCCAGATCCCCATCTTTCAGTACATCCAGCTGGCCAAATACGAACACCGCCGCCACCTCGCGGACGAGGCCCTGCGCCAGGAGGTGGCGTCATGACGGCCTCCTCTCCGCGCTTCACCATCAGCTCTGCCCCCTTCATCCACTGCGGGCACACCACGGCCCGCCGTCATCTTCTCATCATGGCCGCCGCCCTGCCCGCCCTTGTGCCCGGCATCCTCCACTTCGGAGGGCCTGCGGCGGCGGTTCTCCTTCTGGCTGTGGGCTCGGCCATGGTCTGGGAGCTTCTTTTTCAGAAACTCTTCCGCAGACCCTCCCGCGCCCATGACGGAGGCGCTGCCCTCACGGGCCTGCTCATTGCCATGCTCATGCCTCCGGCCATGCCCTGGTGGGCGGTGATCGCCGCCACAGGGCTGGCCATTGTGCTGGGCCGGGAGCTTTACGGCGGTACAGGGGCCCACCCCTTCAACCCCGTGGCCCTGACCACCGCACTGCTGCTCATCTCCTGGCCCCAGCTCTATGATCTCGACCGCACCTTTCTCCACCACAGCCTCGACTTTTCCGCCGTCTGGCCCCTCGTGGAAGTAAAGGCCATGGGGGCCCAAGCTGCAGCCCGGTTCAGCCTGATGGATCTCTTCCTTGGCCGGGAAATCGCCTGTATCGGAACAGGATGCGCCGCAGGGCTTCTTCTGGGGGGGCTCTTTCTCATGGCAAAGGGCATCTGCCGCTTTGAGATCTGCCTTTCCTTTATCCTCGGTATTCTGCTCACAGCCACAGCCTTTCACCTGGCAGATCCCGCCCGCTACGCAGGCCCCCTTTTCCATCTCCTCACAGGCAGCACCCTCTTTGCCGCCTTTTTTCTCATGCCCGAAGATGCGGGCTCTCCGGTACTGCCCCTGCCCATGCTCCTCTTTGGCCTGCTGGGCGGTGTGCTGGTCATGCTCATCCGCAACATCGGCGCGTACAGTGACGGCGTGGTGTTCGCCGTACTGCTGATGAATCTTCTTACCCCCATCCTGGACAGGATGCGGCCCAAAGCCCTGGGGAGGTCCTCATGGGAGAAATGATACGCATGGTGGCAGTGCTTGCCGTTCTCAGTGCCGTTTCCGGAGGTGTGCTGGCCGGGGTGCAGCAGTGGACGCGGGAACCCATTGAACGCCAGCAGCTTGCCAACGAAAAAGCCCCTGTCATCCGCCACATTCTGCAAGGCATGGAAAACGATCCCATTGCCGAACGCTTCACCCTTAAGGATGGCGACAGAAACCGCCAGTTTTTCCCGGGCCTTCTTCCGGACGGGCCTGTCATGGTGCTGGAAGGCAGCAGCCAGGGCTATTCCGGTGACATCCATGTCATGGTGGGCATCCGCATGAACGATGACACCCTGGCGGGCATTGGTGTGACCACCCACAGCGAAACGCCGGGCATCGGCTCCAGAGCCAAGGAGGATCCCTCCTTCAGCCGCCAGTTTGCGGGGAAAAAGGCTTCAGGCCCCAAAACCCTGAGATCCGATGGCGGCGACATCGACAGCCTCAGCGGTGCGACCATCACATCCAGGGCCGTAGGCCGCGCCGTGGAAGAAGCCGCCGCCGCCTACCTGCGCCTCAAGCCCGAACTGGAATCCCGCTTTTCAGGAAAGGAGGACTAAATGCCCCGTCCCCTGCACAAGGAATTTTTAAAGGGTCTGTGGGAGGAAATCCCCCCTTTCCGTCTGGTTCTCGGACTCTGCCCCGTTCTTGCCGTGACCCGCAGCGTGGAAAACGGCATCGGCATGGGCCTTGCCACCGCCTTTGTTCTCGTATGCTCCAACATGCTCATCTCCCTCTTACGGAACCACATTCCCCCCAAGGTGCGCATCGCCTGCTACATCCTTGTCATCGCCACCTTTGTGACCATTGTGGATCTTCTCATGCAGGCCTTCACCTATCCCCTGTACCAGAAGCTTGGCATCTTCATTCCCCTCATTGTGGTGAACTGCATCGTTCTGGGCAGGGCGGAAGCCTTTGCCAGCAAAAATCCCCTTCTCCCCTCCCTGGCCGACGGCCTTGGCATCGGTATCGGGTTCACCCTCTCGCTGGCCACCCTGGGGGCTTTGAGGGAGATTTTCGGAAACGGAACCTTCTTCGGACACACGGTTTTCGGCCCTGGCTACATGCCCCTCACCTTCCTTGTGGAAGCACCCGGAGCCTTCATCGGCTTAGGTCTTCTTCTCGGGCTCATGAACCTCATCAGTCAGCGGCGATAGGAGAATCCCATGACCACCTACATCCTTCTGGCCGTCACCTGCATTCTGGTGAACAATATCGTCCTCACCCAGTATCTGGGCATCTGCCCCTTCATGGGCACCTCCAAGGCCATGGAAACCGCAACGGGCATGGCCATGGCCGTACTCTTTGTCCTTGTCATGGCCGGTTCCGTCACCTGGATGGTGGAACACTGGCTTCTGGTGCCTCTCGGCATCACCTTTCTGCGCACCATTGCCTTTATCCTCATCATCGCGTCCCTGGTGCAGTTTGTGGAAATGTTCCTCAAAAAAAGCGCTCCCGGCCTGTACGCCAGTCTCGGGATCTTTCTGCCCCTCATCACCACCAACTGCGCTGTCATGGGGGCCTGCCTCCTGGCCATCAGCGCGGACTACAGCTTCATCGAAACCCTGGTGGCCTCCACAGGCTATGCCTTGGGCTTCGGCCTTGCCCTCATCCTCTTTGCCGGTGTGCGGGAAAGACTCTTTCAGGGCAGAATTCCAAAGGCTTTCCGGGATACGGCCATCGGCCTTGTCACCGCAGGAGTCATTTCCTTAAGCTTTTTCGCCTTTAAAGGCATGGGCTGATCCCCATCACCGACCCCAAGCCACAAGCTTTTTCCATGAAGCCGTGCAACCCACGGCACAACCTTAAAAGGAGAGAACATGGCAGCAAAAGAAAAAAAAAGCATGACCATTGATGGCAACACCGCAGCAGCCCATGTGGCCTATGCCTTCAGCGACCTTGCCACCATTTACCCCATCACGCCCTCCACCCCCATCGGTGAAATCTCCGATGCCTGGGCTGCGGACGGACGCAAAAATATCTTCGGTCAGCCCGTCACCGTACGCCAGCTTCAGTCCGAAGCCGGGGCTGCTGGCTCCATGCACGGAGCGCTGGCCGCAGGGGCGCTCACCTCCACCTTCACGGCCTCCCAGGGGCTTTTGCTCATGATCCCCAACATGTACAAGATGGCAGGCGAGCTGCTTCCCGCCGTCTTCCATGTCACGGCCCGGGCCGTGG
>NZ_JAVETM010000080.1:0-6906 GCF_034006065.1 Desulfobotulus sp.
ATCGCAGGCAAGGAGCCTGAAGAGCTGGTGGCTGCCAAGGCCGTTGTGGCCTGTGGCGGCGGGAACGTGGAAGGCTGCCGCAGTCTTTTCACCTATAAGGGCATTGCCGACTGCAGGGCCGCTTCTCTGATGGCCGAAGGAGACAAGGCCTGCAAGTGGGGCTGCCTCGGGTTGGGAAGCTGTGTGTCCGTCTGTCCGGAAAAGGCCATTGTCATCAATGAAAGGGGCATTGCGGAGGTGGACACGTTGGCCTGCATCGGCTGTGGTCTTTGTGTCAGAGCCTGCCCCAAGGGGGTGATTTCCATGGTTCCGGAAACGGCAAAAAGCATGGTGCTGTGCCGGAATCCGGAAAAGGGCGGAGAAACGAAAAAGGCCTGCGACTTTGGGTGCATCGGCTGCCGCCTCTGTACCAAGGCCTGCCCCCATGGGGCGGTTTCCATGGACGGCAATCTGCCGGTTTTTGATTACACCCGCTGCGCCGTATGTCCGGAGGCGGTCTGTCTTTCGGTGAAATGCAAGCCCGGATGTTTTCTGCCTGCCTTTGGTCCGAAGTCCGGCGCTGAGGTGAAAGCGCCGGAAGCGGCCTGACGGGAAAAAGCCTTTACACCAGCTCTTCCTCATGAATGTGGGCAAGACCATGTTCCATGATCCGGGCTGCGAAAGTGCCCGAGGGCATGACCCGGATCATTACGGATGCAATGCCTTCCATGTTTTCCATGAGGGATTTTTCAATGCGGCTGGCAATGGCTGCTCCTTCGGCAACGCTGAGGCTGCCATTGATTTCAATGGTGCAGGAGATGTCCAGTCTGCTGGCCACAGACCGTACGCGAACCTGATGCACGAAGGTGACAGCGGGATCCTTTTCAATGAGGGCCTCCACCGCATTCATGACTTCCACCGAGGGGGCATAGTCCAGGAGTTCAAAAATTGCGTCTCTGGCCACCTTCCAGGCGGATCTGTAGATGAGCAGGGAGACAATGCCCACGCCGATGCGATCCCAGATATGAAAGTTTCCGAAGGCCATGCCCAGGGCGATGCAGATGAGGATGGCTGCGGAGGTCATGGCATCGGCCCGGTGGCTGATGCCATTGGCGATGACCGCAGGGCTGCGCAGCCGTTTTCCTTCTCCAACGGTGAAGCGATAGAGTAGCTCCTTGCTGATCACGGCAAGGAGGGAAACGATGAAGACGGGCATGAGCTGGGTATTCAGAGCTTCCCTTGGCTGGAATACGCTCCATGCGAGACCCGTGGCCGTGGAGGTCAGTACCAGAGCGATGATGAGCGCCATCACGGTTTCAACTTTCCGGTTTCCAAAGGGCCGTGCTCGGCTCCGTGGTTTCCAGGAAAACCGGACAGCCAGGAGGAGCAGGGTGTCCGTGAAAAGATCGGTCATGGAGTGAATGCCGTCGGCAATCACGGACTGCACGCCAAAATACATTCCCGCAGAAATTTTGATGATGGTGAGAAGGGCATTGACGATGGTGCCGATGATGGTCACCTGAAAGATGCGTTTCAGGTTGTTTTCATGGCTGCCGGGCGCAGACGCTGTGGGTTGCATGGGTGTCCTGAACAATGGGGTCTTTTTTGTAAAAGGAGAAAGGGGGCTCAGGGCCCCCCTTCTCCTTTCATGCTTCATACGAGAAGGCGTTTGGGTCTGATGACCCATTTGTCTTCTTTTTTTTCGATTTTCAGATCAAACATGAGGGGCAGGGTTTCCATGAGCGACCTTCCGAAAAGGAGGTCTTCGAGTTTTCCCATCTCAGTTTTTTTTTCTTTCATCACCTCCCGGATATGTTTGTCGTAGAGAATGATTTCACCGAGTTTTTCCGTGTTTTCCTCCCTGAGATCCTGGTTTTCAAGGCCTGCCACAAGTGTCTGAATGCGCGCATAGGCGCAGCGTTTTTCGTGGTCTTCAATGAGATCCCAGAGTCCTTCCACAGCGCCGAAAAGATCCTTTCGGGTCAGTCGGTCTTCCTGGTAGCGGGCCAGAAGGGCTCTTGTGTCCCAGCACTTGAGAAGGCGGCATTCCACGGGCCGGGTTTCGTAGATGTCACAAGCTCCCCCGTTTTCGGAAAGATGGATGCAGGCCCAATCCCTGTCCCGGTCGGGTCGGATTTTGATGATCTCTTCTTCCAGCGTGATTTTTTTGTTTTCAATGGGCTCTAAGGCGATCTCGCCCTTTCTTAAGGTAAAGAGCCCGCTGGCAGGGAGCTTTCCCTGCATGACGAGGAATTTATCTTCAATATGGAGGGCGGGTCCGCCTTTTTTACAGCACTCACCGCATTGGGTGCAGGATGTTTGCATGGTGTCTCCTTAAAGGGGTCAGACCCCTTTTTGTTTCTGAGGTCTCCCTCTTTTCCTGACGTTCAGTTTTTTTTCCGCCTGTTCCTGAAGAAACTCCACGAAGGGTCCCTCTCCTGCAACCACGCCCTGCTGGGTTGCCATCCGGATCAGATCAATGGTCTGGCTGTCTGTTTCGGTTTCAAAAAGATCTCTGTAGGCCTGCTGGCGCTTCTTAAGGGTCTTACCGAGCAGAAGATATTCTTCATGGAAGGTCAGAACCGGGTCAGACAGGCCCAGGGCATTGGCCTTGTAGCTGCTCCATCGGTAATCTCCCGGAGAGGCGACCATGGCCGCACGCACGGGATTCATTTCTATATAGCGCATGCAGGAGAGAAAGTACTCTTCTGTCTGCACAAGGCAGGATTTGAAACGGCCTTCCCACAGGCCACCGCTGCGCCCGTAAACGCGGTTGATGTAGGGGACATAGCTGCGGCCAAGATCCTGCATCATGCCGCTCAGGGCGGGGGCTGAAGGTGTGGAAACCAGCAGATGAACATGGTTGGTCATCAGGCAGTAGGCATGGATGTCCACCCCTCTTTTGATCGCATAGTGGCCCAGCCATTCGAGGTAATACATGCAGTCGTCATCGGAAAAAAAGACCGGGTTGCGGGCAACACCGCGTTGGATCAGGTGCAGGGGAACACCCGGAATGTGAATTCTGGGTTGTCTTGGCATTTTGTCTCCTTACAGAAAAAGCAGAAAAGGGGTCAGACCCCTTTTTGTTTGGAATGCCAGGGGTCTGACCCCTTTTAGCTGTCCAGCCCCAGCTTATCCAGCGGAATATCCACCTTCTCATGGTTCAGGATTTTTTTCACGGAAGCCACGTCCAGACCGGCAATGCGGGCAATCATGTCTTCGGGCAGGCCCTGTCTGCTGGCGTTCATCACCATGGCGCGGATGCCTTCCTGACGCCCCATGACCACACCCTCCTGACGTCCCAGAATCACGCCTTCCTCGCGCCCCAGGATCACACCTTCCTGAATCCCTTTTTCCTTTATATGCTGTGCCAGCATGACCGTATCCTCCTCTTCTGTAATTTCCTTCAGAAGTGCTTCCTTTTCATCCTCGCTGATGGCGGCGTAGGTATCAATGAAATCCACGTACTTGTCGAACATGGCAAGGGAGGTGAGCTGATACAGCCCCACCCATGCCTTGCGGATCACCTTGCCGCGCTCTTCGGGCCTGTAGTGCATCTTCGGCAGAAGAATCTTCACCACAGGGTTGGGAACATCATAATGGTCTTGGGCCTCATAGTCAAAAAGCCGGACAAGCTGATATTCAAAATGCAGAAAAACCCGGTCTCCCAGACGGCTTTCCAGCTCCCGCGCCACGGCCTTTTTCCATTTTTCCCTGCGGGTGAACAGCACCGTGGGAACCACGCGCAGAAAAAGGGGTCTGACCCCTTTTTGACCCTTTTCTGTAGTCCTGTTGTGGTAGAAAAAGGAGAAAAAGGGGTCTGACCCCTTTTTGACCCTTTTCTGTAGTCCTGTTGTGGTAGAAAAAGGAGAAAAAGGGGTCAGACCCTTTTGGCTTAAGTAACAGCTATTTTGCACCCAAGGGCCTTGGCTACTTTGCTGACAGTGATAAACTTTGGATTGCCGTCTTCGCTGAGGGATTTATACAGACTTGCGCGTGTGACACCAGCTTTTTTAGCGACCTCAGTCATGCCTGCGGCCCTGGCAGCAGTACTTAAGGCGTGAATGAAGTCGGACTCGTCACCTGTAGCGGCAACTTCCTGCAGAAAGCCTCGGATCTCTTCCGGTGTATTCAGGTGCTTGGCTATGTCGAAAGGCTTTGTTTTAACTTTCATGGTTCAATCCTCCAATTCTTTCAAAAGTGCAGTAGCCTTTTCAATATCTTTTTCCTGGCTGGATTTATCTCCACCGGCAAGAAGGAGAATTAGCCTGCTTTCCTGGATGGTATAATAAATTCTGAGACCAGCACCAAAGAAAAGACGAAACTCAAAGAGATCTGGTCCGATTTGCCTGAAATCTCCGAAGTTGCCGTTTTCAACGCGATTGAGTCTGGCTAAAACTCTTATTTTTACTGTGGAGTCATTCAGGTTGAAAAACCATTTGTCATATTGTTTTGTGCTTCGGAGTCTGAGCAGAAAAGGGGTCTGACCCCTTTTAGCTTGCTTTTAGCTTTAGTCTCCGATGTATGCACAAACGCCTGCCCGTGGAGAATTGACAACCGGGAGGAACATGTCCTCATCACATTCATGTTTTTTCGCACATTTTGCACACAGCCAGCCCGTGCCATCATACTGGCATTCGGCACAGATTACGGTTGCGGGATATTTGCCGCATTCATTGCACGTGACTGAAGGCTGGATATTCCGGGATACAACCTGTATTTTTTTATTTCCCGCAGTGGCTCCGCTATAGATTTCAACATTTTTGATGGTGAGTTCTGTGGAGTCCCCAAAATCATAAATGTAGGACAATGCCAGTCCGGGCGTAAAAATCTGGGCCAGGGTCTTTTTCATGTCAATCTCTTCTCCGTAGCTGTCGTATGTAAATGCGCTGAGATGGCCACAGCACTCAAGCCATATGATGCGGAGAAAAGAGTCCAGATCTTCGAGGCGGGCATTTTCCTTCACGAGGAGATGCAGAAAATACTCCGGATTGTAGGTGGCATGGACATGGAGGTAAAAGACACGTTTGGCATTTTTTTTATCGAACGCTTCAAAATGTCTGGTCAGGCAGCTTTTAATGTGTTTTGACATTCCTGCCCTTGTATAGTCTGAATTGCATATCTGGCATTTTGATTTCATGGGGTAGGCATCTCCTTCTGCGTTTTTGATGGACAGGGGATTTTAAAAATCAGAGCTTTTTTTCATGGTCTTGCATTAGGGCTGTAAAGGAGGTTCTGTCAAGTCGAAAGGGGGCTGATCCCTTTTGACTCACCTTTTAGCGGAGCGAGAAAAGGGGTCTGACCCCTTTTTGTGGGGATGCCTATGAATACTTCAATTAGCCCTGTTGTGCTCTATCAGACGGAGGATGGCAGAATTCGTCTGGATGTCCGACTCGAATCGGAAACTGTCTGGTTGCGGCAGGATCAGATGAGTGTACTCTTTGGGCGTGAGCGTTCAGTCATTACCAAGCACTTGCGTAATGTTTTTGCTGAAGAAGAGTTGGATGAAAAAAGCAATGTGCAAATTTTGCACATTGCTGGTTCCGATAAGCCTGTGAAATTTTATAATCTGGATGTGATTATTTCTATTGGTTACCGGGTCAAGTCGGTTCAGGGTACCCGTTTTCGACAATGGGCCACCCAGATACTGCGCCAGCATCTTATCAAGGGCTATTCCCTGCACCAGGCCCGCTTTGAACAAAATGCAGCCGAGCTGGAACAGGCCCTGCTTCTGATCCGAAAGGCGGCCTGTTCCCCTGCCATTCCGGATGGAACAGGGAGAGGGCTGGTGGAGATCATCAGTCGCTATACCCAGACCTTTTTATGGCTGCAACGCTATGATGAGGGCCTGCTGACCACTCCGGACGGACAGCCCGGAGGTGATCTCCCAACGGTGAAGGAGGCGAGATCAGGGCTGGCGGAACTGAAGCTGGCCTTGATGAAGCGCGGTGAGGCAACGAATCTTTTTGGACTGGAACGGGAGGAAGGCCTTCAGGGGATTCTTGGCAATCTGGCACAGACCGTGTTTGGCGAACCGGCTTACCCCACCATAGAAAGCAAGGCTGCTCATCTTCTCTATTTCATGGTGAAAAACCATCCTTTTGTGGATGGTAACAAGCGAAGTGCGGCTTTTCTTTTCGTGGATTTTCTGCACCGCAACCACCGGCTGTTCAACCACAGAAAAGAAGCCGTTATCAATGATTCCGGTCTTGCCGCCCTTACCCTTCTGGTGGCGGAGTCCGATCCCAGGCAGAAGGAGACCATGATCCGGCTGATCATGAATATTCTCACTCCGGAAAAGGTAAATTTTTGTTGAAAAGGGGTCAGACCCCTTTTTGTGTGAAAAGGGGTCTGACCCCTTTTAGCTGGAAGGAAAAAGTAGCGGAAAGGCCAGAAAAGGAGTGGAAAAGGCAAAGAAAAACCCCCGCCGGGGGAGGCGGGGGCAGGGGAAGGGGCAGAAAAGGGGTATGACCCCTTTTTGTTTACGGTGTTGGCGGTGCAGTTACGGCACTTGAAGTCGGAACATTCCATACATCCCCACCTCCATTATTGTATGCAGTATCACCATCACGCGCTGTTATTTTGATGGTCACAGCATTGTCGGTTGAGCTTAAGGTTACGGCCCAAAGATCAGGGGATGTTCCCATGGTCAGTGTGCCGCCTGTTCCAAAGCCTGCTTCATCTAATACGGTTGCACCTGTAATAGATGAAGTGCCATTCAATACAGCTTTTGCATATCCCATGTTTAAGTTCGATTTGATTTCAGCAACTTGTGCTTTAGTGGCTTTGGCTTTGGCTTCAGTTTGCATATCAAAATACCTCGGCACCGCCACAGCCGCCAGAATCCCCAACAGCACCAGCACGGCAATGATTTCAATCAGGGTAAAGCCTTCCTGATTCCGCATCAAAGATTTCCTCTGTTCCATG
>NZ_JAVETM010000081.1:0-6732 GCF_034006065.1 Desulfobotulus sp.
AGATGTTTTTTAACAGCCTGGAAAAGGCAGCGGCCCATCTGCCCCAGGAGCAGGTGCGTGCCATGGTGGATGCTGCCAATGCACGGGGAATAAACATGCCCGGCTCTGGGGCTAATCGGGTTCGGCAGGAGGATTTGCTTGGTCAAGCCAATACTCCGGAAATGGATATGCCTGCCCCTGTGCAGGGACCAGAACTTGAAATATCAGATTTTCATCCCGGCCGAATCGGGGTGCTGCTGCCGTTGACCGGGTATTATCAGGCAGCCGGAGAACGGGGGCTGAACGGAGTACGCATGGCCGTAAATGCCCGGAACCGGTCCAGCGGAACTATGTTTGAGCTGAAAATCGAAGACACCGGCTCGGATCCAGAACAGGCGGCCGCGGCCGTTCATCGCCTGGGAAAAGCAGGCGCGGCCTGTATTCTAGGCCCCATGGTGACGGCGGGAGCTGCTGCGGTTCAGGCCCAGGCCCTGAAGATCCCCATGATCACCCTGACCCAGCAGACGAAGATCCTGGAAATCGGTGAATTTATCTTTAGAAATTTTCTAACGCCGGATGATCAGTCCCGGGCCCTGGTATCCCATGTGATGAACACCCGGGGATATAAAAGGTTTGCCGTGTTTTATCCGGATGAAAAATACGGGCATGTTTACAAAGAGGCTTTCTTACAGGCAGTGGAAGGTTATGGCGGGCAGGTGACGGCGAAAGTGAAATACGCACCCGGACAGACGGATTTTTCCGCCCGGATAAAACCGTTGATCCATGGGTATCAGCGACTGGATGCCCACGGGCGGTTTGTGAATCTTGTCCCCGGGGAATCCCGGGAACGAAACCGGATCTACCGGGCAAAGATCGATTTTGATGCCGTGTTCATCCCGGACGGGCCGGCAACCGGGGCTCAGATCGCCCAGCAGCTCAGGTTCCATGACATCAGGGATGTGATCCTGATGGGAACAAACATCTGGAATCCAAAGGCCCTTAACGAGGCTGGCGATTCCGTGCTTCCGGTGATTTTCCCGGTGGACTTTGACCCGGACAGCCCCGAGGAAACAGTGCAGAACTTTGTGGCGGACTATGAAGCCGCATTTGGGGAAACCCCGGATTATTTTGCAGCCATGGGGTTTGACACCGCCATGGAGGTGATGGACTGCCTGTCCGATCCTGGAGTGACTTCACGAGCCGGGTTGATGCAGACATTGAAAAAGATGGGCTTTGACCGCAGCGTCACCCTGATGGAAGTTTTATTGGAGTAGGATATTTTATTTTTTCTGGAGGACTAAGAACTTACTTTATAATAAACATCAATAAATTCCCTCGATGATATACGGCGGCCGTCTTTTGGATTCCAGGTAGATTCGCCCGATATACTCGCCGATTACCCCGATGCCGGTCAGCTGGACACCCCCTAGAAACAAAATAATGGCAACGATGGAGGCATATCCCGGCACATCCACGCCGAACATAAGGGTTTTGAAAATGATAAAACAGCCATAAATAAAAGAGAGCAGAGAGGTGATGATTCCCAGGTAGAGCCAGACACGCAGGGGCGCACTGCTGAAACTGGTAATGCCGTTGACCGCCAAATTCCACAATTTCCAGAAGTTGAATCGGGTCTGGCCGGCCTGGCGGATTTCCCGTGTATAACCGACGACAACAGTCTTGAATCCCACCCAGGCAAAAATACCTTTCATGAACCGCTGGTTTTCCGGAAGCTTATTCACCGCTTCCACCACCTTTCTTGTCATGAGCCTAAAATCCCCTACATCTGCCGGCAGCAAAATACTCGAAAGCAGGTTATGGATTTTGTAAAACCATTTTGCGGACATCCGCTTTGAAAACCGGTCCGACGACCGGTCTGTACGTCTGGCCAGGACCACGTCATACCCCTTGTCCCAGTATGCCACCATTTCCGGGATCAGTTCCGGCGGGTCCTGCAGGTCCGCATCCATGGGAATTATCGCCCGGCCCGCGGCATGGGCCAGCCCGGCGGTCAAAGCCGCCTCTTTGCCGAAATTCCGGGACAAATTGATGACTGTTATATGTCCCCGGTGCTGCTTTTCCTGCATAAGAATGTCAAACGTGTCATCGGTGCTGCCGTCATTCACGCAGATAATTTCAAAGGAGCGGTTCAACTCTTCCAGCACCGGGAAAAGCGCATCTAAAAACCGATGAATCATATCTGCTTCATTAAACATCGGGCACACGATGGATATTTCTTTTTTGGGCTCCACTCTGTTTTCATTCCATTATGTTGGAATATCGGATTTTTCTTTTATTCCGGTTGGGTTTTTGCTACCTTCTGCCAGTCGTCCATCTGTTTTAGATGAACAGGGTATCAAAGGTCAAGCTCAATGTGCAGTTATGACATAAACATAAAAACAAGGTAAACACGAATGAATCCTCCGGCCCAGCTTCAGAAATGGTTCATGCCTTCCATATTTGACTTGATCGTGGCAACAGTCTTTTGTACCATGATCCTGGCAGACCCATTGATTGGCTGCTTTGATATTTTCTGGCACCTGAGAACCGGGGATCTTCTTCTAAGCGGGGTTTTCCCCACCACAGACATTTTTTCCTATACCGCATACGGCAAACCCTGGATTCTTCATGAATGGGGCAGCCAGGTTATTTTTGCCCTGATTTACAACGCCTTCGGCTTTTCAGGACTGATCGTCCTGAAATCCTTTGTCTATGCCCTGATGTACGGCCTGATGTTCAATCTGCTGCTGCGGAAGGACACTAATATTTTCATCAGCCTTGGATTTACCCTGCTCCTGGTTCTGGGGACGGCCGGGGCATGGACAGTCCGTCCCCATATGTTCACCAATCTCTTTCTGGTAATTCTTTTCCGGATTTTTGTCGAGTTCAATGACAGGGGAAACCCCAGAATCCTTCGATGGCTGCCGCTCCTGTTTCTGATCTGGATCAATCTCCACGGCGGATACATCATCGGGTTTATTTTTCTGGCCGCCTGCACCGGGGCAAAACTGGTGACCGGTTTTCTAAAAACCACCCCAGATCCGAAAATATTTCTGTCACAGGCCAAAGCCCTCATCGCCTGGGGACTGATATCATTTGCCGCCTGCTTTATCAATCCCGCCACATGGAAAGGGGTGATGTATCCCTTGATGTATATCGGGGGCCAGATGGACAGCCGCATGATACAGGAATGGGCTGCCCCAGCAATTCACACAGATGTGCATTTTTTCATCTATACTGCTCTGGTGATTCTGGGAATTATGTTTTTACGCAAAATTCAGCCCTTGCATGAAATCTTTCTCCTCACAACTTTTATTTTTTTAGCCTTTTCCGCCATACGGCACATGCCTGTCTTCGCCATTGTGGCCACACCCATGCTGGCCGCCCTGTGGCAGGAACACCTAACCAGATTCTTCCATTTGCTGAAGGCCGCATATGTCAATCATAGGATGCATCACTGGCTTCAGATTTTGTCAGATTATCTGACCTCCCGGTCCCTTTGGTTCAATACCATGGAGCAGCACCTGAGATGCCACGTTTTGGCAGTGACAGTCATTGCGATCATGGCAGGATTGAGTGTGACTTTCCCGGATAAGTTGAACATCGGGCTGGACCGCACCCGGTATCCGGTTGAAATTGCGGAACACATCCGATCAAACCCGGTTCAGGGCAATATTTTCAATCAGTATGGCTGGGGTGGATTTCTGCTGTGGGCACTGCCGGATCATAAAGTCTTCATTGATGGACGAATGGATGTCTATAAAAAAGAAATAAGTGTCCCCTACAAGACCTTCATCAACCTGGAGCAAGGATGGGAAGATATCGCCGAAGAATACGATATTCAGCACATTCTAGCCGGTAAGGACCGGACCATCTCCCGGTTTATCATTCAAGTCAGCCCTTCTTGGAAAATCGAAAAAGAAACAGATAATGCTTTTTTTTTCACAAGGAAAAAAGTTGACAAGTAATGAAACACTTAATATCATTGATTTCTAACTACCCTAATTTCTTGTTTTCAATAAGAATAAGAGACAGGGGAATAGATCACACACAATAAAAAACAAGGAGAAAATCCCCATGAAAAAACTCATCAATCTGTTCAAAGAAGAAGACGGTGCCACTGCGGTTGAATATGGAATTATGGTGGCACTCATTGCCGTGGCTATTATTGCAGCTGTAAGTCTCCTTGGAAAGAATCTCAATGATAAATTTCAAGAGGCAGCCAACGCAATAGAAGGTGCAGGAGGTACAGGAGGTACAGGAGGTACAGGAAGTTGATAGTAGCAGAGCCCATAGAGGATTGATCATAATAGAGAAACAGACAAAAGAACATTTAATAATTTTAAACCTGCTCCACCCAGACAATGCCCGGCACCAGGCCTCTAAATAACTCCTCAGGAGTTATTTAGAGGCAACAATATACTTTAACAAAACATTATGATGGGTCAGATATGACTGAACTGAGTTGATATGATATCACCGACATTGTTTTTTTCCAGCATTGACGGCCCGGCACAAATTTTTTTGTGTGTTATACTTGCGGCAGCCGCCTGGATCGATCTGGACAGGCAGAAAATACCCAATGTCCTGACCTATCCGACCATGGTTGTCGGCATCGGATATCACTGGGCCATGTATGGCCTAGAAGGGTTGTCCTTCAGCCTGCTGGGACTGGCCACCGGATTCGGTGTGCTGGTCCTTTTTTATTTCATGGGGGGCATGGGGGCCGGGGATGTCAAGCTCATGGCTGCGGTGGGTGCTTTCCTGGGGGCCAAAGGGGTATTTATATCCTTTATTTTTACCGCCCTCTACGGCGGTGTTTATTCTTTATTGCTGATTCTGATGTACCGGCAGATATTCAGGGGATTTTTCACAGATCTATACAACACGCTTCTCGCGTTTCTGCTGATCAAGAGATACCAACCCATCCGGGTGGTTGAGCATGAAAACAAACCCAGGCTGTGCTACGGCATGGCCATTGCCCTGGGAACATTCACCTACGTGGGAATGGTGATGTCTGGATATGAATTTTAATTTTAACTGGCAAGGAATTATACCATGAGGGCTTTTATTCCTGTTCTGCTGTCGATTTTGATTGCACTGGGGGGCAGTTATTTGCTGTATGACTGGCTGAAAAAACAACAGACCCCGGAAAATGTGGTCATTAGCCAGGATACCCGGGCTGTTCCCGTGGTTACGTCCAAGCTGGATCTTGTCCGGGGCAGTGAAATAGATCCAATGGCCCTGGAGACCAAACCCTATTTTAAGGAGAGCCTCCCTGGGGGATATTTTTCAGATCCGGCCGCCCTTACCGGCAGAATCGTGACATCATCGATGATGGCAGGGGAACCGATTCTGGAGAGCCGCCTTGCTGACACCACCATTACACGGGGAGGGATTCCCGCACTGCTCAAGCCAGGCAGCCGGGCGGTGTCTGTCCAGGGCAACAAGGTCCTGGGCCTTGCCGGGCATATCAAACCAGATGACCGGGTGGATGTTTTGCTGACCATCCAGAAACCGGACACGGAAAAAGAGTTCACCAAAACCATCCTTGAGAACATGCTGGTGCTGGCATCCGGTACCCAGATCGTGAAAAACGCAGATAGCAAGGCCGCACCGGTGGATGTATATACCCTGGAGGTGACACCGGACCAGGGAGAACGGCTCACCCTGGCTGCCAACGAAGGCCGGCTGCAGTTCGCCCTGCGGGGGGCGGTGGACCATGAAATTGTGCCGACCAAAGGGGTGACCATGGTGGACGTACTCGAATTTTCCAGCCCGACCGAATCCAATCCGAAACTCCGGACCGTTGTCCGAACGAGACCGGCGCCGAAAAAAGTTAAAAAAACGACCATTGAAACAATCAAAGGGCTGACACTGACCCAAAAAGATGTCCCGTTAAAAGATGCCAACTGATTTTCACCAGGAGATGAGATCCCATGCATTTACGCAATGATTCAACAAAAGTGACGGCCCTGATTCTGGTAATGATGTTTTTTCTTTCCATGCCGTGCCTGGCCGCCCCCCTGGCAGGCACAGCAATGGAAACAGAAAATATTGAACTCATCGCCGGCAAGTCCCTGATCATGGACCTCAAGGGGCTTGACGTGACCCGCATTTCCATAAGCTCGCCTGAAATCGCTGATTTCATAGAATTTCCCAGGAACGGCAAACCTAAACAGCTTTACATCAAGGGAAATGCACCGGGTGTCACCAACCTGATTCTCTGGCACAGGGATGATCTCGTGGCCATCTATGATGTGGTGGTCAGCTATGACGTGTCCCGGCTCAAGGAAAAGCTGTTTCAGGTGCTTCCCGAAGAACCGGATATCCAGGTGTTTTCCGCCAATGACACCATCACCCTGGTGGGCAAGATTTCCAACAACGGCAACCTGTCCCGGGCACTGGTTATGGCCGAGTCCTTTGCCCCGAAAGGCAAGGTCAACAACCTGATGGAGGTGGGCGGCACCCACCAGGTCATGCTGGAGATCACTGTGGCGGAGATGAGCCGCAGTCTAGGTAAGGAACTTGGCATTGATGCAAGTTTTTTCAATGAAAGTGGTGATTTAGGTGCCACGGTTCTGAGTGAACTTGGCGAAAACACCGGCTTTGTCGGTGATAGCATAATTTCATCCGCCGTGACCTCGTTTTTCCGTTTTTCCAAAGGCAGCGCCACCTGGACCGGATTTCTTAATGCCCTGCAGGAAGACGGCATGATCAAAATCCTGTCTGAACCCAATCTAATTGCCATGA
>NZ_JAVETM010000082.1:0-6694 GCF_034006065.1 Desulfobotulus sp.
CAGGAATGGGTTTCTACCAGATCCGCAAAATAGTCCTGCAGATTCCCATGACTGAGTCTGTCCGGACAACAGTCAAAATGACTGCTGATCCTGCGGACGGCTCTGGCATAGGCATCAATGGTTTTTTTGGCTTTGCCCTGAAGCTTCAGGGTTTTCAGATGCTGCTGGTAAAGCCTGTCGAATCGCTCCTGTTCCTGCTGGTTCATGGGGCACTCCTTCTCCAATGCGTTGTTAGGCTGCAGCTGTGCGCTGCATTGAAGGAGTGTACCTTGTTTAACTCTTTTCTGCCGCAAAGCGGCTGCGTTCAACAATCACATGCACTCGGACAGTAAAAAGCGCCGCTTGTTCCTCGCTTTGCTATTTACTGCCGGTGATGTGAGGCGTTCTCCCAAACCATCACCTTGACAACACGTACGCCATGCCGTACCTTTTATAAAAAGTCAAGGAGGCACCATGCCAATATTATCAGCAACAGAAGCTCGTTCAAATCTTTACAAGCTTATTGATCAAGCATCCACATCCCATGAGCCTATCATTATTACAGGTAAAAGAGGAAACGCTGTGCTTCTCTCAGAAGAAGACTGGAAATCAATTCAAGAGACCCTGTTTCTTCTAAACATTCCAAATATGCGTGAATCGATTCGGGAAGGGCTTGAAACTCCAATAGGCGATTGTAATGAGGAGCTTGACTGGTGAGCTGGAAGGTTGTGTTTACAAAACAAGCTCAGAAGGATGCTAAAAAAATCTCCTCCTCTGGCCTGAAATCAAAGGCAGAAGATATCCTTGAGATATTGAAACAAAATCCATATCAAACACCGCCGCCTTACGAAAAACCTGTAGGTGATTTATCAGGTGCCTGTTCACGAAGGCTGAACATACAACACAGAATTGTTTACCAAATCCTCAACGATGAAAAAACAGTCAAAGTCATTCGAATGTGGACCCACTACGAATAAATGGAAGAACAATGGGTTGCAGGCGGTTGCATCCGATGTTGCTCCTGCAAGCCCTGAACCATGCCTTGGGCAACCCGACATAGACGTGAATCCCCACAGCAGTCCATCAAGGAGGATCGAATGAAGCCTTACAGTAAATCCGATGCTGCCATCGCCGCCCTGACTCCGGAACAGTTCCGTGTGACCCAGCAAAACGGCACCGAGAAACCAGGATCGGGCGAGCATCTTGATACTACCGAGCCGGGTATCTATGTGGATGTCGTGTCGGGCGAACCACTGTTTGCGTCATCAGACAAGTTTGAGTCGGGTTGCGGTTGGCCAAGCTTTACCAAACCCATCGAGCCTGCGTATATTCAGGAGCTACAGGATGTCAGCCATGGCATGGTGCGAACCGAAGTTCGCTCGGTTCATGGCGACAGCCACCTGGGGCACGTGTTTCCCGACGGCCCCAGGGATCGCGGTGGCCTGCGTTACTGCATCAATTCGGCTTCGCTGCGCTTCATCCATCGCAAAGACATGGAAGCAGCGGGCTATGGGGACTACCTCAATCAGGTGGAGGACAGGTCATGACACAGGAACGCGCTGTTCTGGCGGGCGGCTGTTTTTGGGGAATGCAGGATCTGTTTCGCAAGTTACCGGGGATTGAGGCCACTCGGGTGGGTTACACTGGCGGTGATGTCCCCAACGCCACCTACCACAACCACGGCACCCACGCCGAGGCCCTGGAGATTCTTTTTGATCCGGAGAAAATTTCCTATCGCCGTATTCTGGAATTCTTTTTCCAGATACACGACCCCACAACCACTCACCGACAGGGCAATGACCGGGGACCGTCTTACCGCTCGGCAATTTACTATGTGAACGAGACGCAGAAGAAAGTTGCCCTTGACACCATCATGGATGTGAATGCCTCGGGATTATGGCCGGGCAAGGTGGTAACGGAACTTGAACCTGCAGGGGATTTCTGGGAAGCAGAGCCCGAGCATCAGGATTATCTTGAGCATTATCCCAGCGGCTACACCTGCCATTACCCACGTCCGGGCTGGGTACTGCCAAAGCGCGAACCTGAGTGAACCGTTCAATCCTGACGGAGGGCGCATGAAGTTACAATCCTGTCAACTCCTCCACCACCTTCACCCCAAACATTGAACAATCACATCCAGACATCTTTTCGCAGGCTTTCTTTATACCCGCCCGTCCTGAAACAGCCAGCCCCAGATGAGTGAAGCCTCCCTTGCCCTTTTCAGCCCTGCCAGAACAGTTATAAAAAACCTCCCTCCCTTCCCCCAACTACCCGCCTGCTTTACGCTTTTGATAAATGCCCAGCCTGCGCATGCGGCTGCGGAGGGTATTGGGGTTGATGCCCAGCAGCTCTGCGGCTCCACCAGCTCCGTGAATCTGGCCGCCGGAGTGTTCCAGGGCTTTGCGGATATGACGGACTGCCACCATGTCCAGACTGGGAAAGGGAGTATCGCTGACCACAGTTCCCGGCTCTTCGCCCATGGGCAGATCAAATATGACACACCCTCCCCGGCTGCGGCTCTGGATCAAAGCACGTTCCACAATATTTTCAAGCTCCCGCACATTTCCCGGCCAGCTCCATCCACCAAGACGATCCACCTCCCCTTCCTGAACCTGAGGTGCCGGGTGAATTTTGAGATCCATGGATTTTTTTTTCAGAAAATAACGAACCAGCTCGGGGATATCATTTTTACGGTACCGAAGGGGAGGAATGGTAATGGGGAAAATATTCAGCCGGAACCAGAGATCTTCCCGGAACTGGCCGGTCTGTATCCTTTTTTCCAGATTTCTGTGGGTGGCGGAGATGATCCGGACGTCCACGGGAATCATCTCGCTGCCTCCCACACGCTCAATTTCTCTGTGCTGCAAGACCCGTAACAGCCGGATCTGGGCTGCGGGCGGCAGCTCACCAATCTCATCCAGAAAAAGGGTTCCCCCATGGGCGCGTTCAAACTTTCCCCTTTTACGGGAAAGGGCTCCGGTAAACGCCCCCTTTTCATGTCCAAAAAGTTCTGAATCCATCAGACCTTCGGGAATGGCGCCGCAATTGACCTTGATAAAAGGCCCGTCACTGCGGGAAGAAGCCCCATGGATGGCATTGGCGATCACTTCCTTTCCCACCCCCGTTTCCCCCAGAAGCAAAACAGGACTGTCCAGGGAAGCCACCTGCGCCACCATCTCCATAACCCCTTTCAGTCCGGAAGCGGAGCCGATGATGGCATCCCCTTTCAGGTGACGTATTTCCTGGGAAAGCGCTCTATTTTCCTCATCCAGAGAATCTTTCAGCTGGATCAGTTCCTGATAATGAAGGGAATTGAACCATGCCAATGATAAAGGCTCCTGAATCTCTCGTATGTAATCCGCATGCCCTTCCTTGAATTCATTTCGGTTTTTACTGAGAAAAACCAGCATGCCATTCCAGTTTGTTTCAATTTTCATGGGAACTACGATGCAGGAAGAATTCCAGACTTCCGGATCAACCTTCAGCCAGCCCCGGCCGATGGGATTTGATTCCGGGCCGTCCATAATCAAAATACCTGCCTCCGAAGCAAGCACATCTTCAGCATGGGAGATCATATCCGGTGTCAGGGGAAGGTCATGAAAGGCCGTAAATTTTTTGGTCAGCCAGGCATGATCAAACACCCGGATCACTTTTTGTTCACGGATATACAGCGTTGCAAATACGGCTTCAACAGGCATGATCCTCGCCAGGATTTCAAGGAGTCTTTCCAGCGCAACCCCGAAATCCAGACTGCTGGAAATCCTCAACACAGCCTCACGGAAAAATTCATTACGATCCATCGCCCCTCCGTTGTTTCATTTAGCAAGCAGATCATAAATTACTAAATAGAACAATGCCGATTGTTCTATTTAGTAATTTTCCAGCAGCTCCTTTTTTAAAGCATTGTTTTATCAGTGCCTTAGCTGTGGCACGATTTTGGCTATCCACCCAGCGGGATGGGATCCCTTCCCTGGGGGATCGTGCCCGGAATCAAGGCAGAGATTCAATGGAAGGCAGGTGCATATAAAAGTAGCCTCCTGAATCCATAAGGTTTTTGCTGCAAAGGATCAGGCAGGCTGCGTATTCGTAAAGGGCCATGCGGATTTTTTCATGTGGATCTCTTTGATTATTTTAAGGAAAGGAAAAATTTGGTGAATCGTCTTAAAAGCAGTTTTTTCATCCTCTCCCTTGCCGCCTGCATCCTGGCTACAGGATGCAGCAGAGCAGAGGGTACCGCTAAGAATGAATCCTCCATGGTCCCCCGGCCCGTACGCACCCAGATTCTTGCTGAGCCGGACAAGGGAACAGAACGTATTCTTCCGGGGATTGCCCGATCCGCCGAAGAAACGGTTCTGTCCTTCCGGGTTTCCGGCCTGATCGTTACCTTCACCGCAGAAACGGGGAAAGTGGTGCGAAAGGGTGATGTCATTGCCCGGATGGATGACCGGGATTTTACAGTCCGCCTCCGCCAGGCAGAGGCCAGACTGGCCGCCGCAGAAGCCAGAGCCAAAGAAGCGGAACAGCACTTCCGGCGGCACGAGGCCCTTTTTAAAAAAGAGGCCATGGCCAAAGCGGAATTTGATAAAACCACCGCCCTTTATCACACCACACAGGCAGATCTTGATGACAGCAGGGCCAGCCTGCATGAAGCCAGAAACCAGCTGGCCGACACCCGTCTCCTCGCTCCCTTTGACGGCGTGATTCATGAGAAATACGTGGAAAACCATCATCATGTGAATGCGGGGCAACCCATTGCCAGCCTCATCAATCCAAGCGCCATTGAAGTGATGGTGGGGCTTCCCGCCTCCATGCTGGGGGATGTTGAAAAAATTACCGCCATACGCTGCCAGTTTGCTTCTTTGCACGGCAGATCCTTTTCCGCCTTCATCAAAGAAATCGGGCAGCAGGCCGATAAGGGCAGCCGCACCTATCCCCTCCTGCTGACTCCGGAAAAATCGGAAGAAATCCGGCCGGGTATGACAGCGGAGGTGCGCCTCCACTTTGCAGGAGCCGCCAGCTACACCCTTCCCATGGCAGCGCTGGTGCCCTTTCCCGGAGAGGGGGCCGGTATTTTTGTGGTGAAAGAAGGCCGGGTTTCCCTGAAACCCGTTCAAACCGGCACTCTCTCCAGTCAGGGGATCACGGTTTATGGAGCGCTGCAGCAGGGGGACATCATCGTTACGGGTGGGGCCAGCCACCTGAAGGAAGGGCAGTCTGTCCGCATTGTACCAGGACCCTCTTCAACCAATGTTGGCAGGCAATTGTAAATTCTAAGGAGCCTTTCTGTCATGCGCATTTCTTCTTACTCTGTCCGCCACAAAAGCGTGGTCTTTTTTTTCATCCTCTGTCTCAGCATCAGCGGTTTCATGGCCTATGAGAGGCTTGGCAAGCTGGAGGATCCGGATTTTACCATCAAGACGGCCATTGTGGTAACCCCCTATCCCGGTGCTTCCCCCCACGAAGTGGAACTGCAGGTGACCGACCTCATCGAGCAGGCAGCCCAGAGCACGGAGCATGTGGTGGAAATCCGGTCCGAATCCCGTGCAGGGCTTTCACTGGTCTATGTGGACGTGGACGAAAGCATGCGTTCCCATGCGATTTCCCATACATGGGAAAGCCTGAGGAAAAAAATCACTGCCATGCAGGCAGAACTCCCCCCGGCGTTCTGCCTTCCACCGTACAGGATGACTACGGCGACATCTATGGGATTTTTGTGGCCCTTTCCGGAGAGGGGTACAGTGAAAAAGAACTCGCCGACTATGCGGATTATCTCCGGAGGGAACTGCTGAAAGTTGCGGATGTGAGCCGGATTCAGATTTATGGAGACCGGACTGAAACCATAGAAATCCTCATCCCCGAAGAGCAGATGGCTCTTCAGGGGATCCGGCCGGACATCCTCACCATGGCGCTTTCCCGGCAGAATGCCGTGGTGGACAGCGGAGCGCTGGATTCCGGGACCCGGCGGGTCAGACTGGAAACCACGGGAGTGCTGACGGATCTTTCCACCCTTGAAAACCTGATCCTTCTGGGCATGGACGGCCGTACCTTTCGTCTGGGAGACATTGCCACCATCCAGCGAAGCTATCAGACTCCCAGGGAAAAGAGCCTCAGCATCAATGGAAAAACCGCCATCGGCATCACCATTTCAGCCAGACAGGGGGCCAATGTGGTGGCCATGGGCGAGGCCGTGAGGCTTCGGATGAACCAGCTCATGGCAGACATGCCCTTAGGCATGGAGCTGCATGATGTGTACTACCAGTCTGAATCCGTTCAGAAGGCCATTGGCAAATTCATGACCAGCCTGATCCAGTCCGTGGGTATCGTGGTTCTCGTTCTTCTTTTTGCCATGGGAGTGCGAAGCGGGCTTATCATTGCCTCCGGGCTGGTCCTTTCCATACTGGCCTCCTTTCTCGTCATGCTGGCCTGGGGCATTGATCTGCAGCGAATTTCTCTGGCAGCGCTGATCCTTGTCATGGGTATGATCGTGGACAATGCCATTGTTGTGGTGGACGGCACCCTGATCAAGCTGAATCAGGGCATGGACCGGGAATCGGCGGCTGTTCAGTCCGTGAAAGAAACGGCATGGCCTCTTCTTGGTGCCACGATCATTGCGGTACTGGCTTTTTTTCCCATTTACATGGCTCCCTCCAATACAGGGGAATATTGTGCCAGCCTCTTTCAGGTGGTGGTCATTGCTTTATTGGCAAGCTGGGTG